>CAZENC010000313.1:0-4034 GCA_964513115.1 uncultured Desulfobacteraceae bacterium
GAGTCGCCGCCTTTGTCTCGCTGTAGCACGGCTATGCTTGAATATTTTCAATTATCACATCTTCCCGCAATTCATCAAGGCTCCAAAAAAATGAAAAAACAATTAAGATAATAATCTCAATCGCCTTCTGCTCTGTCAAGAGTGTAAAATTTCTATTTGTTCCATTTTTTATGAAAATGAGTAAAGTCACCCATAATCTACTTTACTCATGAGTAAAATCGTGTTATGTCTATTTCACCATGGCGAAAATCCAGACACGTTATTTGAAAAAACCAGTAAAAGAAGACCTGCAAAATAAGATGGTATTTGTCGGCGGACCTAGACAGGTCGGCAAGACGACCTTTGCCTTGACCTTTCTGCCTGAATCCACTGAAAAACATCCAGCCTACCTGAATTGGGATGACATATCCGTTAGAAGAGGTCTGTTAAAGGGTGAATTGCCCGGAGGACAAAAGTTGTTCATCCTGGATGAGATCCATAAATTTTCCGGATGGCGCGGTCTGGTTAAAGGATTCTATGATACAAACAGGTCCGAACTGTCATTTATTATTACCGGTTCCGCAAGACTGGATTATTATAAAAAAGGTGGGGATTCCCTTCAGGGAAGGTATCATTATTACAGACTCCACCCCTTTTCAATGACGGAATTAAATACAAAACCAACAATTAATGACTTTAATCTATTATTCAAATTCGGAGGGTTCCCTGAGCCTTGTTTGCGCGGGGAAGAGAAATTCTGGAGGAGGTGGCAGAGGGAGAGACTTCAAAGGGTCATTTATGACGACATCCGGGATCTTGAAAATATCAAGGAAATAAGTCTTCTCGAACTTCTGGCTGGGGAACTTCCAAACAGAGTAGGCGCTCCCCTTTCAGTTAAAAATTTAAAAGAGCTTCTACAGGTCGCCCACGAAACCGTTGATCGGTGGATAAATATATTTGAAAGGATATATTACTGTTTTCGTATCCCTCCCTATGGTCCAAGGAAGATCCGCGCTGTAAAAAAAGAACAAAAACTATATCTGTGGGACTGGTCCATCATACCGGAAGCAGGCCCTAGGTTTGAAAATTTTATTGCATCTCATCTTCTGAAATATTGTCACTTTATGGAAGACACCCAGGGTTTTAAGATGGATCTGAGATTCCTGCGTGACACGGATAAAAGGGAAATGGATTTCGTGGTATTGAAAGACGAAAAGCCGTTATTCGCAGTTGAATGCAAAACCGGCGAAAAAAATATAAATCCCGCCATGTTTTACTTTATGGAAAGGACACAAATCCCGAGATTTTACCAGGTGCATTCCGGAAAGAGGGATTATGAAAAAAAGGGCGTGAGAGTAATCCCTGTTCATAAGTTCATTAAAGAATTCTCTTTGCCGTAGATGATGCGTGATCTGTGATCCGGGACGGCTATGATTTTGTACATTTGTGCCTCATTTTGTCCATAAATGACAACCCCGGTGGAATATTCTTTAATTCTACCCCGATGGAATAAAAGCAAACAAAATTCCATTGGGCCCTGATAGCGGGATCTACGGTAAGCTCCGACAAGCGGGGTAAGTTCATTACTTATTTTTTTGATGTCTTCGTTTCCAAGAGTCAAACGTAGATTTGCCCCCTTTATATTATATTAAGCAGAATTCATGGTGCCGGAAATCCTTTATTATAACACTGTACGGGGATATTATTCGCAACGGCGGCAAAACACCTATTGCAAGAGACACAGGCAACGGCCTCAGCCTTTCCTTCTCTGATCTTTTTCACAATAAAGGGCTCCCTAATAAAAGGGCGACACATAGATATACAATCAGCATATTGCTTCTCTAAAGCCTCCTTCATATATGCTACCTTTCGTAAACCACCCACAACGAATAGAGGGGTTTTCCCAAGGACAGGTTTCATCATTAGCTTTGCCAAAGGTTTTTGCCAAAATGGGAGGTTCTGCACCAATTCTTTCACCGGTACATCGCCCCGGCACATGTTCATAAAAGAGTAAACAGTTGATCCACAGCTTATCTCCAATCCATTGATCTTCAAATCCGACAGCCACCTGGCATATGTAACAGCCAGGGAAGGAGTAATTCCTTCTTGGGGTGTATAGTCGTGGGTATTCAATTTTACCAAAATAGGCATTCTTTGTGGCAATGCATTCCTGACCTCTGAAATGAGCTCTTTTAAAAGACGAAAGCGATTAGCGTCGGAACCACCCCATTCATCTTTTCTATGATTGAAAAAAGGCGAAATGAATTGGTTGATCAAGTAGCCATGTGCGGCATGTAGCTGAATTCCATCCGCGCCGGCTTCGACTGCCCGGCTTGCTGCTTTCCCAAAGGCTTGGATCACCTCTTGAATTTCATCTACACTCATCTCCTTTGGTTTGACGAAATAGATGGGATCCCTTCCTTTGCTGGAAGGGCCGATTTGGGTCTGCCCAATCATGGCTTTTGTGGTCTGTCTCCCTGCATGGACCAATTGAAACGCTATCTTGCCGCCTTTTAATTTCATCGATTAAGCAAGATCAATAAGGAAAGCCAGATAATGGGAGCGGATGGGCACAAACGCCGCCAGATAGGCCCGCGCGAAGCGTCGGGCCTATCGCAGAGATCAGTGGTTTGCGGCTAAATGAATACAAGACATAATATTGAAGCCACACTTTTTTATTGATCGAACTCCGATTCCCTTATAATTAGAAAAACCACTGCATTGACTGGTTAAATGCCAGAGTCGTTTTCATTATGTGTCTGTACATAATCAAGGAGAACGTCATTGATTTTTGTTTGCCAGCCTTTTCCCTGTAATTTGAAATAATCAACGACTTCTCCATTTAGCCTAAGGGTAAGCTGCTTCTTTGTTGGTGTCAGTTGAGGACCACGTACACGTGATGGCGTACCGGGATGCGCTTTGCTAACCGCTTTCATCCTAGATATTATGTTTTTAGAAAGGGGAGGAGAATCAACAGCATCCCAATCTTCTTGTTTTATATTTTTAGGTTTTTTCTTCATAATATTTCCTTTCACGACTATTTGTCTTACGAAGACTAATCAAACGGATATTATCTCCTCGCAAAGCATATATAAGGACGTGGAGACGATTGTCGATAAAACCAAGAGCGATCCATCTTTCTTCCTTGTAGTCAGCTCGATCATCAATTGTTTCAATCGCTGATGCCCATTCAAAACGTTCAGCATCTAAAAAATCCACGTTGTGTTTAATATAATTGGCGAATCTTTTATTTTCGGCCCATTCATATTTCATGGTAAATTGTAACTACAATAAAGTGATTTGTCAAATCAATTATTGATATGAAATCATTGGGCGTTACCCGGACGCGCAGCGTCCGGGTAACGCCTGCATAACCGGGAGGCAACGCCGTTTGTTGCCGATCCGGTTCATGCGGTTGTGGTACGCCCGGCATGTCGAAGATCCCGCCACCGGGGGGCGTGAACTTATGGGGTGCCCCACCTCCGCCAGTAGCTATGGCGGGCAGGGAAGTCCCCTGTATGTGAATCCTGTTAATGGTTAATACCATTGACACAAATACTAGCCGAAGAGCAAGTCCCTAGATCCCGCCTTATGGCGGGGGGCATCGTCGTGAGGCGATGTCTGAAGCCCGTCTTCGCTAAAGCTACGCCGGGTCTGCGAGAAGTCAGCATACACTTGTCACGCCGTAGCTCTATGAGTGAAGGCGGAAGGCCCAGTCTCCGGGCAAGTTAGCACGACATAACGAAGCCCCGGATTCAGGAGATAGGGTAAATGCCGCGGTTGTGTAGCGAAAGTTCACGTCCTTATCCGGGGAGATCTGCCCAACGGGGCGATGTTCTCCGCTGTTGGAATAGCAACCAGTCAGGCAACTGGTGAAACAAGCCTGGGCGTATTGATTTGCTGTCGGTCAATACGAGCGAAATAAGCAGCAGGAAAACAGCAGGGACATAGCGCATCATATGGCAACATATGATGTGATTGGGCAGAAGTCAGCAGAGGCCATAGTGTGTGCTGGGCAGCACACTGATCAGGAGGGTTAAAGTCCCTCTGGCTCT
>CAZENC010000314.1:0-4031 GCA_964513115.1 uncultured Desulfobacteraceae bacterium
TACCTGCTCACAGTTTATTAACCTCCTCAATAATGTTTTACAGTTGGACAAAATTGCCATTGTAAAAGGCCCGGGCGACATCTTTAAGATTGTCAGGCGGCCCATGAGCGCCGGGGTTGCAAATGCGCCTTTAGTCACGGGAGGGGAAAGCGGGGTTGGGGATATTACCCGGATGATCCGGCTACGATACATATCTGTTGCAGAGGCCCTCGGGAACGTAAGGCCCTTTTTGTCAACAGGGGCGGTGTTGACCCAAAACCGCATGAACAATTCTCTGATCATTACCGATACTCCTGACAATGTGGCAAAGGCGGCCAGCATCCTTGGAGCACTGGATGTGCCCTATTTTAACGATATTTCCTGGCGACTGTTCCCCGTAAAAGATGTTGACGCTTCAGACATGGCTATAGACCTTAAAACCGTGTTCAATACGGGGGGGCTCTATAACCGGCCGGGTATTGATAAGGGCGCCTTTCAAATCATGCCGCTCAAGACCATGAACGCCCTCCTGGTTGTCAGCAGATGGCCTTCCATCCTGACCCTGGCCGAGAAATGGGTCGAAATGATGGATCATGCCGATGATTCAGGGACCAATGTATATGTATATTTTGTAGAGAACGGATCTGCCGCTGAATTGACCGATATCCTGAAACAGGTATACGGAGGGACTTCGGGGAAAAAGTCCCAAAAGACTCCAATCGTAAAACCGGTATCCAAAGAAACGATAGGTTCCGGCTCCGGTGAATTATCAGGAGATGTGGAAATTATTCCTGACGAGACCAACAACGCTATTGTTTTCAAGGCGAGCGGTAGAGACTATAACCTGATTAAAAGCGTTCTAAAGCAACTCGATATTGTTCCCCGTCAGGTATTGATAGAGGTAATGGTGGCGGAAATAACCCTCTCCGAATCCGTTCAATACGGTGTGGAATGGTTCCTCCAGGGACATAACAATGGGTACACGTTTCAAGGCGTCTTGGACGAAAATGTGGGAAGAACTATTGACACCCCTCTGGGGACCGTGAGTGGGTTTACCTATGCGGTATATGACAAGGTGAATTTTATGAGGAGCCTCATTCATGCTCTGGGTGAGGATTCTGATGTGAATATCCTCTCCTCTCCGAATATTCTGGCGGTTGACAATAAAGAGGCCGGTATAGAGGTAGGAGAGGAAGTACCGACAGTGACCGGACAGGTGACCGATGCCACTTCCGGGACCACGGTTACCAATACGATTCAGTACCGCAAAACCGGTATTATCCTTAGCGTTACCCCTCATATCAATTCGAGTGGTTTGGTGAAGATGGAAATTTCCCAGGAAGTGAGTGAAAAAGGAGAGTTCAATACCACTCTGTCAAGCTATACCTTTTTGAACAGAAAGGCCAGTACTTTCCTGGTGGTGGAAGATGGGCAAACCATTCTCATCGGCGGGCTTATGAAATCTAACCGGAATACGTCCGGGGCAGGCATTCCCTTTTTGCGAAAAATTCCGTTGCTGGGGTATCTGTTCGGGAGCATAAAAAAAGAGGTCAAAAAGACAGAACTTATCTTGTTGATCACGCCCCATGTGATAACCAACCGGACCCAGGCGGATTTCATAACCAAAGAATTCTCTCAGAAGGTGCAGGGGTTAAAAAAGCTTACCGAAAAGGGAAAGGATTAATAGCTTGGCCTGAAAACAGGAGGCCTATGAGTGAAACAAATGATAACAGGAGCCAGCCCCTTTGTCACTTAACTTGCGCCGCATTATTTATACTACCCTGTTTGGGCTTTTGCTCATTTTCGGTCCGGCTTCGGGTCCTTCATTTTCGGCCGCCTACGGCGAGACCAATCTTGTAGGTATTATGATTTCCCAGGAGATCAGTCCTTTCATCCAGATGGTGGAGGGCCTGGAATCCAGTTTGAACACGCCGATCTGCAGGATATTTTTCGATACAAATAGGCGTCCATACAGTGCGGATCCCAGAATTGAAAAAGTCAAACCCGAATTGTTCAAGGCCATAGTGGCAGTGGGCCCAGGGGCACTCAGGTACGTGACGCTTCATCGTTGGCCGGGGCCGGTAGTCTTCGGTATGGTGCTCGATCCTGAAAAAATCGATCATAGGGGTGCCGTGCCTTGTGGTGTTTCGCTTAATATCCCTTATCAACAGGAGATAGTTGCCATACACCGGGTATTCCCGGATGTCCGTCGCCTGGGCGTTTTATTCAACCCTGCAAATAATGAGGCATGGTTTGAGAAGGCAAGGGAAACCGCCGGAACCTGTGGCATCGTCCTTACTGCGCTCACCGTGCAGGAGCAATCAGACATCTCCCATTTTTTTGAGGATGATGACCTTCATGTGGATGCCGTCATGTTCATCCCGGACAGGACGGTAATATCCAAAGCCGTCATTCAATTCGTAATAAAAAAGGCAATTCTTCTCGGTATTCCTGTTATAGGGTACAATCGGTTTTTTCATGACTCGGGAGCTGCGCTGAGTTTTGCAATTGATTACCGGGCGATTGGCGAGGACGTGGCCCTGCAACTGAAAGCCTTGCTCAGAGGACAGCCCTGTGCCCTTCTGGCACCCAGATATAAATTGCTCCTGAATATGCGGGCAGTAAGCAACCTGGGCCTTATACTGGGAGAAGAATTGCCGGATGAACTGGAAAAAGACTAATGCGTTTTGATTCTATCCAGTCGAGGTTGGTTATTGTAGCCCTCTTTTTTATCGTGGCTGCATCTTTGACCATGGCGCTGATCGCCATTGGGTTGACGACCGATTATTTAGGAGAAAAGACAAAAGAGCACTTCGGAGTGCTGGCCAAATATATGGCGCGAAATGCTGAATTGGGCGTGATATTAAAGGACCAGCGTATGCTTGAGAGATTTGTGAAGAATATGCTTGAGCAAAGGAATATTATCCATGTGACCATCCTTTCCAGCTCCGGAAACACCCTCGTGAGCCTGGGAAATGAAATAGATGAAAGGACTACGGCCAGTGTTGAAGCCCCTGTTGTTATTGCCCTGCTCGGGAAAGAAGATATGATGCTGGACCGCGACACAGACTATAAAGAGGTGGGAAAGGTTGTCCTGGTATACTCACTGGCCGGTTTGCATCAATTAAAAAAGGCAATGGCGCGGCGATTTGTCCTTATATCTGTCGGCCTCTCCATGATCCCTGTTTTCCTTTACTGGTTGTTTGCGCGATTCCTTGTGGCGCCCTTAAATGACCTCCTGAAAATATCAAAAGAAGTTTCAAAAGGAAACATGGATGTCAGAGCAAAAGGGGGAAGGCTCCTGGAGACCAGAACTCTTGCAACGACATTTAATGATATGCTTGCTTCGCTCAAGAGGCGCCAGATGGAGCTGGAACAGGCCCACAAGAAGATGGCCAGGCAGCATGCCCTTGCTGAAGTGGGCAAGTTTTCCCTGATGGTGGCGCATGAAGTAAAGAATCCTCTTTCCATTATCAAGGGCAGCATGGATATTTTGAAAAAGAAAGATATTAGTGAGGACATAAAGCATACATTATGGACCTACATTGAGGATGAGGTGGTGCGGATTAACAGGCTTATGGAGGATTTCCTTCTGTTTGCAAGGCCCAAAAAACCACAGTTCGGAACGGTGGAGATCAATAAGGCGCTGAGGGAACTGCTGCAAAAGGTAACGGTGATGAAAGACAATGGCGGTCCTGAAATCCGTTCGGATATCGAAACAAAAGAGTGTGTTGTTTCATGTGATCGCCATCTCATGGACAGGGCGATCTTGAACATACTGAGAAATGCTTTGGACATCTGCGGCCCGGAGGATCGAATAGATGTGATATCTTATTCCGATAATGACACCTGGGTCTTTACTGTCAAAGATACAGGTACGGGTATCCCCCCGGATGAACTGGGTCGCATCTTTGAGCCGTTCTTTACCTCCAGGGCCAAGGGCACGGGCCTTGGGCTGGCAATGACCAAAGATATTGTAAAGGCCCATGGGGGTGAAATATCCGTAAGAAACCGTGACACCGGAGGGGCGTGTTTTGAGATCCGCCTCAAAA
>CAZENC010000315.1:0-4017 GCA_964513115.1 uncultured Desulfobacteraceae bacterium
ATGGAGTGGTAATTTTTTTAATAAGAAATAGAAATCAAATTTCATATAATGAAATCAATCAAACGTCTTTTCCTAGAAAATTGAGGATACATAAACGTATTTCCGATTGAATTCGCATTTCTGACATAAGCGGATCATATATCCTTATAGACAGACACTACAGGAGGAACATGTTGATATGGTGGATAAGAATGGAGTGATACCTGATACAAAGATCAAAGGTCACCGCGATCTGGTGGAGGATGTCATTAAAGCGGGTTTGTGCATTTACTGTGGAGCGTGCGCCAATGGCTGCCCGTATCTTATTGCCTCCAATGGGAGGATCGTCGTCTTGGACAACTGCGACCGCACCGAAGGGCAGTGTTATCAATTTTGTCCACGTACCTTTACCGACATGGATACCCTGGCGCGGAAGATCTTCGGCCAGCCTTTCGGTAAAGCTGAATTCGGCTTTGCTAAGGAATTACTCCTCGCCCGGTCAACAGATAAGCAGATACAGGCCAGATGTCAGGATGGCGGAGTGGTAACCACCTTGCTGTGTCTAAGTCTGGAAGCCGGTATCATTGACGCCACTCTGGCAGCCAGAATGGATGAGGACAAAACGCCTCACGGTTTTGTGGCAAGGACGAAAGAGCAGTTGCTGGAGTGCACCGGGACCAGCTATGAACCCTGCCCCACCCTCCAGACCTTTAACCAATTGCCTGATGACAGCAACGAGAAGTTGGGAATTGTTAGTTTACCGTGTCATTCTGAAGCCATAGCCAAGATGAAGACCTGCTCAACGCGGAATAGGGTCAGCATAGAAAACGTTAAGCTGGTAATTGGTCTGTTCTGTGGATGGACATTAGTAGGGGGGTTTCATCAGTTCATGCAAGAACGCTTTGATCTCCCCAGTGTAGTGAAATTCGATATCCCACATCATCCAGGTCATACCTTTGATGCCTTTTATAAAGACGGCAGCAAAAAAGAGATCGAATTGGAGGATATCAAAAATTTCATTAACCCTGCCTGTACCTTTTGCTGGGATATGACAGCAGAGTTCGCCGACATTTCCGTAGGGTCCGGGCGCGCAAAGTATCGTGGGTGGAATACCCTTATTGTTCGTACCGAAGCCGGTGCCGAAATAGTGGCCCTGGCAAAAGAAAAGGGCCTGCTTGAGACACAACCGCTCCCTGAGGAAAACGTGACAAATCTCAGGAGAGCAGCGCTCAACAAAAAGAAGAACGCAGTTCGCGAGCTGAGGGTTAAATATGATGGGCAACTGGGCTATCTAGGCCTGTCAGAGACTATAGCTCAGGAGCTTTCATCGGATTGATTTGCTATTTCAGGATTTGCATGAGTAAACGTGGAGGATGCATAGCATGACGGATATTGATATTCATGCTCCGGGACGTGTTGAGCTTTTGTTGGGAAATGAGGCAATCGCCCGCGGGGCATTAGAGGCAGGGGTTGGTTTTATAAGTGGTTATCCGGGAACCCCCTCCTCGGAGATTATTCCTACGATTGCCGAGATAGCCAAGCGTAACAACATCTATGCTGAGTGGGCGGCAAACGAGAAAGTTGCTATGGAGGCCGCTGCGGGCGCCTCGTTCGCGGGGATTCGCAGCATGGCAGTCATGAAACAGAACGGTATCAATGTAGCAGTGGATTTCATTGGTAACCTGCAAATGACCGGTATAAAGGCGGGCATGGTAGTGCTGGTGGCTGATGATCCCGGTCCCCTGTCGAGCTCCAATGAAGAAGACACGCGCATAGTCGCCAAATGGATGGATTTTCCTCTGCTTGAGCCCTGCTGTTCCCAGGAAGCCAAGGACATGACCAAGTGGGCCTTTGAGGTTTCCGAGCAGTGCGGTTTAATCTGTATGGTGCGAACAGTCAGTCGCATCGGCCATACCCGGGCCAACGTAAGGCTGGGTGAGTTACCCGAGGTTGAGAAGAAGGCCTACTATAAAGACACCTGGAACATGTATCATCCGACCAAAGGCATTCACTGTACCGTTGGGGGATTCGATGCCGGATTGCACCCGGGAAAAAGAAATAAATTTGCCACGGTAAAGGAGATATTTGCCAAGGCTCGGCAGGAGTTCAACTGGTACGCAGGACCTGATAAACCGGAATTACTTATTATAACGTCAGGTGTTGCCTATATCTACTCCAAAGAAGCATTAAAGATGCTCAAACTGGAAGACAAGGTAGGCATACTGAAGCTGGGTACAACCTGGCCCCTGCCGGAGGAGATTGTCGAGAAACACCTGACGAACACGGAGAAAATTCTCTTCGTCGAAGAGTTGGAGCCCTTCCTGGAGAGGAACGTGATGGAATTAGCATCAAATTTTCCCCCTGGAACTCCGCACATCACCTTCCATGGCATGCGCTCGGGCCATATGAGAGGGTATGGTGATGTCAATGTTGACCTGGTCATAGATGCTGTGCTCGAGATCGTGGGCGGGACCTATGAACCGAGGGACATGACGTACGGATCAGAGATCGAAGAGCTGGCAAAAGCAGCACCAGTCCGTCCTTGGGAGCTGTGCCCCGGTTGTCCCTATCGCCCCTTCTTTTGGACGGTGAAAACTGCATTGCAGATAGACGGTCGTGACGGTTTTTGTTTGGTTGATGTCGGTTGTTACACTCTTGGCGCTTTCAATGCCGGTTACTGGCAAGGAAGAACAACCCATGCTATGGGTTCCAGCTTGGGGGTAGCTTGTGGTCTGGGGAAACTCCAACAGTTTGGTTTTAGCCAGCCCGTCTTGGCCATGGTCGGTGATTCGACCTTCTTTCATGCCGCCATACCTGCCCTTGTCAGCGGAACCTGGAATAATGCTGATTTTGTTGCGGTTGTCATGGACAACAGTGCCACTGCAATGACCGGGCATCAACCCCATCCGGGACTTGCAACCACGGTTATGGGCGATCAGGCTACACCTATAAGCACTGAGGCAGTATGTCGTTCCATGGGATGCCGGGTAGAGGTCTGTGATCCCTTTGACATGGAAGCTACAAAAAATGTCATCCTTGATCTGCTATCGGACGATGGCGGCGTCAAGGTGTTGATAGTGCGTCGATTGTGTGAACTGGTCAGGGCACGAGTAGAAAAGAAGCCCCCGTTTAAGATGCATGTTGATCCCGAAAAATGCATCGGCGAGGATTGTGGTTGTGCTAGACTTTGCACTAGGGTGTTCCACTGTCCGGGTTTAATGTGGGACGAAAAAGTCGGCAAAGCCATGATAGATGAGGTTATGTGCGCTGGTTGCGGTGTTTGTGCCGATATCTGTCCAAAAGGGGCTATTATTAAGGAGGCTACCTAGAGATGAAGGAATTGCCCAAAGACCCGCTGAATATCCTGGTTGCCGGTGTTGGCGGCCAAGGTAATGTGATGTTGGCCCAAATCATGGGGCAGGCCCTGGTCATGGAGGGTTTTTTTGCCGTGGTGGGCGATACCTTTGGTGCTGCCCAAAGGGGCGGTTCCGTGGCCAGTCACATAAGGATATCCAAGGATACCGAGTACAGCTCCATTGTCCCCAAAGGCCAAGCTGATTTTATCCTCGGTATGGAACCATCAGAGACGCTGCGGGTCATGGGGGTGTATGCTAATCCTAATACCCGGGTTATCGTTAATCCCAGAGTCGTCTTGCCACCTACCGTTATCAGCGGCGCGGACACGTATCCTGACATCGATGACGTTCTGGCTGCCATCAAGAAACATTCCTCCCGATTGTGGATCGTAAGCGCCACTGAAGAAGCTATGAACCTTGGCAACAGGCTTTACGCCAATACCATCTTGATGGGCGCTACCCTGGGTACCAGCATACTGCCCATTGGACGTGACAGTGTTGTGAAGATATATAAGGAAAGATTTGCCGATCCCAAAGTGTATAAAGCCAATACAAAAGCCCTCGATCTTGGCATTTCGTTAACCGGAGAAGCCTGATATTCAGACCTTGAAAAGACCACCGGGCTCAAATCGGGCTGAGAACAGCGCAACAAATCTCAGGCTTCATAGGGCGTATGCATTGG
>CAZENC010000316.1:0-4001 GCA_964513115.1 uncultured Desulfobacteraceae bacterium
CTGTCGGAAAACCCCCATCTACTTCGTTATCCTCATCCCTCGTCACTGCGGCGTACTTGTATGTACGCCTCACTCCTCGGGATTTCGGATGCCTTGTAACTGGAGATTTTCCATCAGCCTCCAATAGTACCGATATTCCGACAGGCTCCTAGGAATAAAAGAGTGTAATTTCGAATAGATTGGATTTTGGGGAATGATATAGGGTGGGAAAATTTGGGGGTGGAGCATAACCCCACCCCACGTTTTATCCTGTTAGTTCCAGCATGTTCCGGGGCCATTGCCCGGACCATAACCCTGCATATGGCGGCCATACCCCGTTCCCGGGCCATAACTTCTCATATGACGACCGTAACCCTTGCCGTATCTGCTGCCAGAGCCGGCATTAGGTGCAATTTTCCGCCTCTCAATTTCAAAGGCGAGATGCTGTTCGGCCAACTGGGATTTGAGATCACTGATCTCTCTCTGAACCGCTTTTGCCTTTTCGGTATCCGGATCAGGAGCATTCAAGACAGTATTGAGCTCATCGGACTTTGCCCAGATCTTATTTCTGAGCGTGGCAGTCTCGTTTGAAAATTTTTGGTTGAGCTGACCCAGCTTGGTCTGTTGTTCCGGGGTGAGATTGGTATATCCTTTATCGTACTGCCAACAATACCCTTGACCGCCGCCCCGGTTACCTGTCATGTGATGCCCTCTCCCCCAGCCGGGACCCCATGCAAAGACGGGATAGGCTATAGCCGCAATTAACACAAAAATTCCAATAACAATTCCTATTTTTTTCATTTTTGATTCCTCCTTCTATGTTTGATCTTTTGTGACTCCTGATCTTCTAAAACAGCAAGTGTCGTGCCAAATGAAAAAATGTCTTTATAACACACCTAAATCACGGCATTATTTTAATAATTTAAGGTTTGCAGGATCTATTTCGTTGCATTGATTAAAAGAAAAGTGGATATTTAGTATGCAGGCTATGTATGCAGTTGGATAAAAAGTACCCATGAAAAAGGCTGTTAGGCGTGCCAGGAATACACGGAATAAGTAAGCATACGATATATATTTGTCACAGTATAAATTAAACTTAGGCACCAATCTTGCTTTGTAAGATATTCATGAAAAATCACAGAGTGATTACAAAATCGTTGGTTGGCATCCCACCTTGGATCATTATCGGGGCGGTTCTGATTCTGTTGCCGATCTTTATCTTTATGACCCTAGAAAACATCCATCGACAAAAAGAAAATACCACCAAGCTGTTAGTTGAAAAGGGTGCTGCCCTCATAAGATCTTTTGAAGCTGGTGCCAGAACAGGTTTGCTAGGCATGAGATGGGGTGGTGTTCAGGTTCAGAGGTTGTTGGCAGAAACTGCACAGCAGCCTGATATCGTCTATCTTCTAATTACTGACGGGAAAGGAACCATCCTGGCCCACAATGATGCCACCAAGATTGGAAAAACTTACGGAAAGGAGCTTGACTTAAAAGGAATCTCTCGATCCAAAAAATTGGGTTGGCGTCAGATTTACAACCAGGAAGGTTCTCAGAGATTTGAGGTGTTCCGCCAGTTCTCGCCAACACGTGGAAAAGCTCCAGGGCATCGCGGCAGAATGAGGCCTAATGACTGGTGCCAGGCCCACATGTATCCGCACAAAAGCAGTGTTAATTCCGGCCAGATCATCTTTGTGGGACTGGATATGGAACCGGTTGAAACAGCCAGGAAAGAGGACGCGCGGCATACGGTCGTGATGGGATTTATTCTCCTGTTGATTGGATTCGCCGGTGTCGTGTCCCTCTTTCTGGCCCAGGCTTACCGGACAACCAGAACATCCCTTTCAAGGGTAAGGGCTTTTTCCGACAGCCTGGTGGAAAACATGCCCATAGGTCTTTTAGCCATCGATTCGGATGGGAGAATCGCTTCTTTCAACGAGACTGCTGAATCCATACTTCAGTTATCGTCCCGTGACGTCCTCTGGAAAACGCCCAAAACAGTTCTGCCCCAACCTTTTTTGGAACTCTTGGATAAACTAAAATCCGGGAGACACTTTATTGAAAAGGAAATAGAATGCCCTCTCAATAACGGTGAATCAGTTCCCTTGGAGGTAATTGCTACTGTTCTTAAGGAAGAAAACGGGGCCTTTTTAGGGCACGTTATACTTTTTCGGGACATGAGCGAAGTTAAACAACTCAAGGATGAGATTGCCAGAAGCGAGCGCCTGGCATCTATAGGGAGACTGGCAGCGGGTGTTGCCCATGAAATACGAAATCCCTTGAGTTCTATCAAAGGATTTGCAACTTACTTCAAGGAAAGATATCGCGATATTCCGGAGGATCAAAAGACGGCCGAGATTATGATCCAGGAAGTTGAGCGACTTAACAGGGTGATCGGGCAACTCCTGGAATTCGCCAGTCCAATGAACATTGAGAAGAAACCCACTTTCTTACACGCTCTGGTTCAACATTCTCTGAAAATGATTGAGGCGGATGCCCATCGCAAGGGCATAAAAATAAACACAAGCATTTCCCCGGACATAAAAAAAGCATTAATTGATCCTGATAAAGTCAAGCAGGTTTTTCTGAATCTGTATTTAAACGCGTTTGAAGCCATGGAAAACGGTGGCACGCTCTTTGTGAAAATTCGAGAGGATGACAGGGCCAGAGGTGTCCAGATCATTATTTCAGATACCGGCGCAGGGATTAAAGATGAAGACTTGGCCCGGGTCTTTGACCCGTATTTTACAACCAAATCGGCTGGGACTGGTTTAGGGCTTGCCATTGTCCACAAGATTATTGAATCTCACGATGGTGAAGTGAGGGTGGAAAGTCGCCGCGGAGAGGGTACCACCGTCACTATTTTATTACCATATTCCACAGAGGCATAATTTGCATGAAAACGAAGGATTCCGTTTTGGTAGTTGATGATGACCAGGCCCACCTCACTATGTTGCGGACACTTCTTACAGGGTGGGGACATGAAGTTTACGAGGCTGACGATGGTCTTAAGGCCATTCAACAAGTCCATGAGCAGGCATTTGATCTTATCTTAATGGATATACGTATGATAAATGTTTCTGGCCTCGAGGCCCTTGCTGAAATCAAGGCTTATAATCCGGCTATACCGGTCATCATCATGACTGCCTATTCCTCAGTGGAAACCGCCGTGGAAGCTCTTAAAAAAGGGGCCTATGACTATCTCACAAAGCCTCTGGATTTTGACGAACTTCGCCTTTCCATGGAACGAGCCATGGATCACAGCCAGTTAAAGGAGGAAAATCGGCTTTTACGAGAAAGTCTCGGCAACCATTTTGACAGGGGAAACATTATCGGACGCAGTCCCGCGATGGCGAAACTGCTTGAGACGATCGCACAGGTTGCAGCATCTGAAGCAACTGTATTGATAACCGGCGAATCGGGCACTGGCAAAGAGCTAATCGCAGGAGCGATTCACTTCAACAGCCCAAGAAAGGACCGTCCATTTATAAAGATGAATTGCGCTGCCGTTACAGAAACCCTGCTTGAGTCGGAGCTTTTCGGTCATGAAAAAGGGGCATTTACCGGCGCACACCGGCGTAAAGAAGGACGGTTTTACCAGGCTGATGGAGGGAGTCTGTTTCTTGACGAGGTCGGTGAAATGTCCCTGGCAATGCAGGTGAAGTTATTGCGCGTGCTTCAGGAGATGGAAATCACCCGTGTTGGGGGTGAAGAAGTAATCAAAGTGGATGTGAGAGTAATTGCGGCAACTAATAAGGATCTCATTCAGGAGATAGAGACAGGGCGATTCCGGGAAGATCTTTATTATCGCCTGAACGTGATCAGCCTGTTTGTGCCTCCTCTGAAGGACAGGAAAGAAGATATCCCACTCTTGGCACAGCACTTTTTGACTGTTTTTGCAGAGAAAAACCAAAAGCAGATTAAGGATCTTACCCCACAGGCCATGGATCGATTGCTGAAATATTCGTGGCCCGGCAATGTCCGTGAACTGATGAATGCAGTTGAAAGGGCGATAGTGTTGT
>CAZENC010000317.1:0-4000 GCA_964513115.1 uncultured Desulfobacteraceae bacterium
GAATGTGCGGATTTTCCAGGATGTTTGAAGCGTCATCAAGATAGAACGGCACATCGAGAGTATTTGAATAAATCAAAGTGCCTATGACAATAAAGGCAAATAGAATCAATCCATTTTTTCTATTCGAGGGGTTTACCATCACTCAGAAAGCCTTTAAATTGGGACCGTTTATTTTACATTAAGTGTCTGCTTTTAATCCTTTAGGTTTTATTTTCAATTACCCTCACTCCCCAAGCAAAAGCAAAAGGATTGCGGATAGAGCACTTGCTGTGTTTGCTTCCTCAGGTTGAAGCCCAAATTCCCTGACTGTTGTATCGTTTTCCACAACCGTAACTCCTGTAAAAACCTCCGTTTCATATCCTGTGGCACTCACGGTGACACTGTACTCCCCGGCAGGTGCATAACCCAAAAAATACCCTGATCCAAAATCCGCAACAGCAAGAGACCCTGAACCGATCACCTCGGCATGCGTAATAGGAGCAAGAGTGGTCGTATCATACACCAGTATGTCCAGCCAGCCGTTTCCCGGATTGGTGTTGTTGGTTGCAAATTGCGATACCCCTGTCTCCTGTATGGCCCCATATTCGTCTATGGCCTGAACCTTCCAGTAATAGATGGTCAGATCCTTGATTCCGTCCTCAGGGAGCATGACGCACGCGCTGTACTTCAAACCCTCTTTTTTAATTGTATCTGTAAAGGAATCATCATCTTCAGAAATTAGAACCGTATATGTGAAACTGTCTCCTTCAGGGTCCGTGGTGTCCTCCCAGTCAAGAATAAAGGTGGTCAAGACCTGTGTGCCGTCTGCGGGTGAGACCAGATTAAACCCATACGGGGGTGAGTTGGGGCTTATTGCTTTATAAACTCTGGATTCCATAAGCGGGGATACATTCCCCGTATCGTTGTCCTTGGCAAAGTAAAAGACCTGGTAGGTGCCGGGATCGGAAAATCCTCCTAGATTGGACCATTCCCACCGGTTGTCTCCCGAACTGTAATCCGTGGTGGGGGTCTTTGTAAGGGCCAGATAGGCCTGGCCCGATCCACCAGTGCCCACGATCACAAAATCAGGAGGCTTTAACTCAACCCAGATGGTCGAAAATCCGGCGTTGTCATCCACCCTGGCCCATAACAGATCCACCGTATTCTCACTAACACCCAAAAACTGAGTGCCCGTGGTTTCAATCACCATGACATCACCAGGATCATTGCCCGTTATGGAACTGACACCAATAAAAAGATCCTCGCTGAGCAATCCGTCATCACTATGATTGGACAGGTCATTGCTCCCTAAACCATCCCCATTATCATCCAAAAGCGGGTGCTGCAACGAATCATCATAATAAGGCGCATTGGTGGAATCGCCCGTGCCTGAAGACGTGAAAATCTCTGTTAGGACTGTCGCATACTCAAAACATTCCTTCACGGACTTTCCAAAAGAGACCTTCTTGAAAAACTCGGATATAAAATACTCCCCTTCCCGGATGCCGTCTTCATCCAAAGGCCCTTTATAGGACGACTCACCTGCCGCGGCACTCGCAATGATCACCCTGTTTGCACCTGAGAGATCATCGATAAAGGAGCCCGAACGGCAAAAACCCAAAAAGGTTATGATCTCCTGGTCCGCTGCCTGGCCTGTTAAGCCCGACTGGAGCGTATCAAGCCAATTGCTAAGCTCCGTGGCTGTGATATCGTAAGGGTGAATGTAAAAGACATCCTCAAGTCCGTGATCCAGCATGATGATATATAGGTTTGCAGGCTTGGCATTCATCTTTGCCACGGCCCAATTTGTAATGGCATCCTCAATACCGGCCTGGGTAGGCAGTGCATCTATCTCGGGCCTGGCAGGATTACCGAAATCATAGTTAAAATACATGATATCATCCGCCAGAAGACCCCTTTCTATAAGCTTGTCATACACAAACTGGGCCGTCTTGTTGTGGGAATCAAGACCTTCCTCGTTCGCTACCTTGCCCTGAACGACAATCGCATATCCGGCCGTCTCAACCACCTGCACCTCTACTGGATCAGAGCTCGATGAAATATAGGCGTCATTTCCGGCAAAACTGGCCTGAACGGTCCACTCTCCCAATGCGTCAAACCCGTCATAATCCTCAAGCAAGAAGTGACCAAACTGGGAATCGGTCTGTATGTTTTGAATGTCAGGCGGACCTTCCGGTCCCGATATTATCAGGGTTATAGGAATCCCTGAGAGGTCTCCGCCGCAATCGGGCTCAGGCGTGAACTTGCCGCTTATGGATACCGGATCCCCAAGCTTGATGGCCTGGGATGTGACATCCAGGGTAACATGACTTTCAGCCTTTGAAACAGTAAGACCCTGGCCCGCGCTGGACGCCCCTTCCAGTCCATCATCCCCTGACCAGCTCGTCTGAACAGTCCATTCATCGGCTTGATAAATATCTCCACAGGGCACATCATGGCTGAACTCTCCCAGTGCATTGGCAATGGTTGACCTGTGGATGGATTGACCGAAAGAAGGAATAAGCACCACGTCCACAAAGGCTCCCGACTCAGAAGGGGGAGGATCAATTTGACCGGATACCGTCAGGGGTGATCCTAATACAATGTCACTCGAGGAAAGAACACAACTGATGGTCGAAGGGGCTTTCACAACATTGAGTATTACATCGCGTACCGTGTTGCCGCTCCCATAGGTTGTATTGATAAAAGCAACGGTGTCTTCGTATGTGCCAAGAACAAGGTTCTCGGCCACATTATTGATGGATACCGTAACAGTTGTGGTCTCACCCGATTCCAGACTCCCGCTCTCACCAGATAAATCAACCCATGCGGTTGACCTTGACACTGTCCAGTCAAATGCCACATCACCCGTATTCACTAAAGTGTAGGTCTTGCTCAAAGGCGAAAAAGGTCCCCCTGAAAGACCCGAGCTTTCAAAATCTTCAAGGGGTGTCACCACCAACTGGGGAGGATCAAGACCTAAACCGGTAAGAGGTGCCTCTATAAGTGGGTCCACAGGATCATTCGAGGAAATAGCCAGTTCCCCACTCTTCGCACCTGATGATAAGGGACAGAACTCCACATCGATCGTGCATGAGTAAGAAGGCTGCAAACCCTGCCCCGTGCAGCCGTCCAAAGTTATTAAAAAATTGGAATTGTCCAGGCCCGTGATCGAAACACCGCTTATCTCGAGTTCTCCATAACCCTCGTTGGTGATGGTAAATGTCTGCGCCGTACATGAATACCCCGCAATAGCACTTCCAAAATCATACGATGACGGGGCTACCGAGATAACCGGATCGTCAATAGTGAATAGCCCCTGTACGGTCCCCTTGTCATCATATCCCGATTCAAGAGGCTCAATCTCGAGCATGCAATTATAAGAATTAGGACCCGTCACCGTCCAGATATGGGAACCGTCATTCGGCGTATTAGCGGCTATGGTCTCAGTAAAGGTTCCATTCTTCCCTCCCTGTCGGGAAAGTGAAATCTTGACATCGCCGGGAATACCTTGTGTCTCCCAGGTGATCTCCTCCACACTGCCGGATGTGCATCCCGAACCCTGTCTCGGCATCAGAATAACCAGATGACCCGACAACTGATTCTGGCCGCCTCGCACAGCACGTACGTAGGTAAGAGCCATCTTACCCCTGTAGAATGCCACGCGGCCGTCGCTGAAGAAGACGTCCCAAGCGTGGCTGACATTGTGTATATAAGTAGTAGACGACCAGTAATACAGAGTCCATGGGTCGGGGAAAGGGCCTGGAAAAGCATTAGTATCAATAGACGGATCGTATACGTTGTAGTCTACCAGGGATTGAAGCTCGTTCCTGTTGGGAAGCCGCCAGTCAGCATATCCGGCAAGAGACAGGGACTCACAATTGGTAAGACCTGACTCCCATACCATGGTCCCGGAATCCGCCTGCTGCCACATAAGGCCGGTGGATATGTCCGTGACCGTGCCGTCGCCATTATCCACAAATTTATTGTCAGACTGGACACCACGAACGGCACGTACATA
>CAZENC010000318.1:0-3997 GCA_964513115.1 uncultured Desulfobacteraceae bacterium
GTATGTGGGTAAGGGCGTATTGTTTAGCGATCCTGGCCACCTCTTCTTGGTCTGTATCAACATCTACGCTAATAATATCGGAATTCATTATATCATTAATCTTTTTATCTTGCGGCTCAAGGACCAGATCCTTTATAGAAACAACCCCTACCAGCTTGCCGTCATTATCCACCACCCATACATAATAGATGTTTTCAACCTCTTCCCTCTTGTTTCTGATATTTTCTATGGCTTCTCTGATTGTTGATTCGGCGTTAACCGAGACAAATTCCAGGGCCATGATACCGCCGGCAGTGTCTTTTTCATAGCCAAGCAGTTTTTGTAATTCTTCGGATACATCAGGTTGCACCAAACCGATTATTTTTTGAGTCCTTTCTCTTGGAAGATAACTGAAGATATCCGTTGCATCGTCTGAATTCAGTTCATTTAAGATCTGGGTGATTGTCTGATCATCAAGTTCATGAGCAATTTTTTCCTGGATTGGTGCTGATATCTCTTTCAAGACCTCGCCAGCCCTTTCAGGCGTAAGACGGGTAAACACAGCGAGCATTTCATCGCTCTCCAGGTGTTCTACTAAATCAGCAAGATCTGCTGGATGAAGCTCCTCAATTAACCTTTCCATATCTGAATATGCCTGTTCCTGGATCATATTTCTTATGTTATCAAGGAGGTTTTTATAGTCGCTTTGGGTCATCTTTAAAACTCGAATTGATTAATGGTCACGTGTTATTTGTAACTCGTTACACCTTCAGTTCACAATCCGTAATCAATACGTCTCGAAATTCCTACATAAGATTGTGGTAGCCCTCAATATTTTTCGGTGCATTTTAAGGCATTATTTTTTAGCCTTCGAAGAGATTATTTCAGCAACCTTCCTTCCAGAAAGGATCATTCCACCAAATATAGGGCCCATGCGAGGGCCACCAAAGACATTGTTGGCTGCCATTCCAGCGACAAAGAGGCCAGGGAAGACCTCTTTGGTGTTATCTACGGTGAACTGCTCTCCTTTCTCTGCCCACAAGGGCATTTCCCCGACCACGTCTCCAGTTTTTGTATTTAGCTTTACGTTCATTTTTCGTATCACAATTCTGCAAATTTCCGCTGGGTGACCGGTTCCGTCCACCACATAAGATGCCTTTATGCCAAGGGGATCCACATGGAGCCCCAGATTTTCCACGGGAGACCAGCTAATGACAAGCCCGGAAACCCTGGGCTGACCGCTCTCTTCCCTGAACAGCACGTCCGTCGCTTTTATCAGATTAAAGATAACTGTTCCTGCCTTGACGCACTTTGAAATAATGGTAGAAGAGGATTCAACGCTGTCCATGGTATAATATCCACCGCCCTTATCTTTAAAGCCTATATCCATTTCCTCTAAAATAGGGAGAGCGTCAGACTGGATAACGCCCTCATTAAACATCATGCCACCACCCCACATTCCTCCTCCAGGGGCAAGCTTTGACTCAAAAATAACTGCCTTGAGACCTGCCTTTGCAAGATAATAGCCTGCAATCAGATTAGAAGGACCTGCTCCTACAAGCGCTACATCGACAGATAAAGATCCGAGAAGTTTTTCCATATACGATTCAATAATAGACCTGGAAATAGTAATATCATCTAGTTTCATTTTTCCCTCCAAGAGAAAGCATAAACAGTTAAGATTACTTCTTGATTTATGCTATGATTAGGCAACACAGGATACCCTTTTTAGGCTACAAGTCAATAAAATATTGACATGTCTTTTTCCTTAACACCCAATAATCGTGTTCCCATACTTTTTTCTGTAAAATACAAGTTTTTATCAAAAAAACGGCATTTATTGCGTAGGTGCAACCGGATTCATTTTGGTCTCTTCTGCCATAATAAGTGAGCATTACTCTTAAAAGGAGAGGCGGTGAGTAACGCTTGACATTAGAAATATTTTCAAATAGTGTTCTCTATTAAAGTTTTTTAACCCAAAAAAAGAAAGGAGGTTTCTATGGGTAACAATCAGGAGAACAACGGCTATGGAATCTCGGTTTTTAGACCGGGAACCCCACCGGGCGCCAAAGGGAGGGGAATAATCTTTTTCATTATTCTTTGCCTGATCATCTTGATTCAGGCCTTCTATTGGCTGTTTGCTAATTCGGTCGAACCATTCATATTGGGAATGCCTTTCAGCATGTTCTTCATCGTACTTTTCATTACAATTGAATTTGTAGCGCTTCTGATCCTTTACTTCGCTGAAGCGAAGGATGTCGCGGAAGGAGGTGATAGCTAATGTCATGGATCACGGTTACCATAATAATCTTCATCTATCTGTTGTTTATTCTATTTCTGGGAGCCTCGGCAGGCCGTGGCAGGGAAAGCTCTGTTGTTGAATATATTGCGGCCAGCAGGAACCTTGGTTTCTTTGTGATGTACTTCTTGATGGGAGGTGCTATTTTTAGCGCCTTTGCCTACCTGGGCGGACCTGGGTGGGCCTACTCCAAGGGAGCGGCCTCTCTTTACATCTTAGGGTACTGCGCTCTGGGCCTGGTCCCGTGGTGGTTATGGGGCCCCCGAGCACTCCGCGCCGGCCGAAAATTCAACTACGTGACCCAAGCGCAGCTCTTTGCTGATCGGTTCCAATCCAAGGCCTTGTCTGTGATCATTGCGATCGTTTCCGTCTTGGCTTTTATCCAGTATATTACGTTGCAGATGAAGGGCAGCGCCTATATTTTTGAGGTCGGCTCAGGAGGACGCATACCGTTTTGGGCCGGAGCGCTCATCGCCTACGTGGTGGTTGTCATTTATGTCTTGTACGGCGGTGTCCGCGGCGTGGCGTGGACCAACGTCTTCCAGGGCGCCTTTATGATTGTCATTGCCTGGATACTGGGGCTCTACTTTGCCTACAAGCTTTATGGCGGGCCGTCGGAGATGTTTCGGCAGATCATGGAGGCCAAGCCAACCCATCTCCTTGTCGGTCCCGGGACAAAAATGAGCTTTGCCGGGTTCAGTAGTGCGCTGCTGGTGTCGGTGCTGGGATTTGCCATGTGGCCTCATCTGTTTATGAAGGCGTACACAGCGCAGAGCGAAAAGGTGCTCAAGCAAACCATCGTTATGTATCCCACCTTCGCCATCTTTATGGTACCGGTGCTCTTTATCGGGTTTGCCGGGATTATGCAGGTGACCCCCGATGCGTTGGGCGCTCCTGATCGGATCTTACCGTGGATGTTTATGCACCTGAAGTTTCCTGCTATCATCGTAGGATTGGTTCTGGCCGCAGCCCTTGCCGCCGCCATGTCCACTCAGGACACCATCACCCACGCGGCGGGTTCTATCTTCGCCCAGGATCTTGTGGAGCCCTTGAAAAAGGAAAAGCATACGGACAAAGAGGCAACCCGGTGGATCCGAATTTCCGTAGTGGGATTCGGGGCGGTCTCGTATCTGGTCGCCATCTTTGGTGGGCAGACATTGGTTTCGCTGTTGTTGGGGGCTTACGGATCTATCGTTCAGCTGCTCCCGTTGGCTGTGGCAACATTCTTCTGGCCGAGGGCAACAAAAGCCGGGGCAATCTGTGGAGTCGTTGTAGGTGTGCTCTACAATTTTGGGATCGTGCTCAATGTCATCCCGCAGTTTTGGGGCATCCATGCAGGAATCCAGGGTCTGGTCCTCAATTTTATCGTTCTGATCGTTGTCTCCCTGCTCACCAAGCCTATGGACAGGGAACACGTGCGTAAGTTTGTCACCTTGTAAGCTGCCGGCGGGATGAAGGGAAATTTCATCCCGCCCGGCTATCGTTGTATGTTGTAACCTAAAGGTTTGCTTCAACGTGAACAGTGCACAGAATGTGTCCGTGGTATGCGTGTGGAAGGGGTGAGGATTGAACTTGGATAACCGGCATGCTGGCCCTCTGAGACTGCAGTTCAAGGTGCCCTAAATGCACCCCGTTAATGCGAACTACGTATTGTCTGTGTTGCGCGTCCTCAAATCTTTGGAGGTATTCCTATGATGGATTTTACAAAACTCGTGCGTG
>CAZENC010000319.1:0-3993 GCA_964513115.1 uncultured Desulfobacteraceae bacterium
AACAGAATGTCAAATTTGCCACTATGACGGCTGAACGGGCCTATGTGATTGATAAGGGGAGAATTCGATTTAAGGGAAGCATCGAAGAGCTTAGTGCCAACGAAGAAATAAAGAAGGAATACCTGATGATTTAGAAAATAATACATCCCTTTCTTGAAGAGCATGGTCCGTCTTTTTTAATACTGCAACCGATCAAGTCGTATAAAAATCGTTAATCATACCCGAACTTTGATCAATCCAAAAATATTATGGCATGGGATAATTTTGATGATGTGTGGAGATTAAATGATGCAGAGATTCGAGAATCTTGATGTGATCATTACCGATGTTATGGCCAGCCATGGTAAATGGCGCGCGGATAAGACGGCAATAATATGTGAAGATAGGCGCATTACGTGGGGGGAGTTCAATCAAAGGATCAACAAGGTTGCCAACGGCCTGATGAAGCTTGGCTTGCAAAAGGGGGAGAAGGTCAGCTTGCTTATGGCAAATAGGATTGAGGTGCTGGAGATTCTTTTCGGAACGGTTAAGGCAGGCGGTGTTATTGTTCCTCTTTCCGCCATGGTACCGGGAGATTCCCTTGCCAGGATGATAATCGACTCTGATTCCAAGTTTCTTTTTATCGGACCCGGTCTGCGAGAGGTCATAGATCCTTATCGTACGGAGTTTAGAAATATCGGAGAGGAATGCTTCTTCTCCGCGGGAGAGGAGGCCGAGGATTGGAATGCGTACGAAAAATTAGTTGATGATAGTTCGGACAAGGACCCGGGAGTCAAACTAATCTATGAGGACGCCTTCAACATAATGTACACCTCTGGGACCACCGGTGTGCCTAAGGGAATACTCCACACCCACCACAGCCGGACGCAATTCGCTTCCATGTTTGCTATAGATTACAGGATTGATTCCAGCGCTGTAACCATCATAGCAACCGCCCTCTATGCAAACGGCACCTGGCTGACCATGCTGCCCACCATCTTTGTCGGCGGTACCCTTGTGATTATGACCAAGTTTGATCCAAAAAATTTTCTAGAACTGGTTCAGAAAGAAAGATGTACTCATACCTTCATGGTGCCTACCCAGTTCACTGTCCTCTTGGACCAGCCCGACTTTGATTCCTATGATTTAAGCTCCATGCGAATTTGGAACTCCGCTGGATCGCCACTCCGGTTGCAAACCAAACAGGAAGTAATAACAAAATTCAACGGAGAGTTATTAGAGCTTTGGGGATTGACCGAAGGAGTAGCAACCACCCTCAAGCCGGAGGATATGGAAAGAAAGATGGAATCAGTGGGGATTCCACTGGTAGGATGGGATATGGCCATAATCGACGATCAAGGCCAAGAGCTTCCAAGAGGCGAAGTAGGGGAAATTGTTGCCTTCAGCTCGTGGATTATGCCCGAATACTACAAACTCCCGGAAAAGACAGCTGAGGCAATATGGCTTGACGAACAAGGAAGGACCTTCCTGAAGACAGGTGACATGGGGAAACTCGATGAGGACGGATTCCTTTATATACTGGATCGGAAAAAGGACATGATCATATCCGGCGGAATCAACATCTTCGCAAGTGACATTGAAGAAGTATTGTCCAGGCATCCGAAAGTTAAGGATGCAGCCGTGATCGGAATCCCTCATCCCAAGTGGGGAGAGACACCTGTGGCTATTGTTATCCTGAAAGAAGGATCATCGGCTTCAGAAGATGAAGTTATGGAATGGGTCAATTCTAAATTAGCCAAGTATCAACGGGTTTCCATGGTACAATTTCGTGATACGGACTTCCCAAGGAATGCCCTGGGAAAAGTTTTAAAAAGAGAATTGAGGGAGGCTTACCAGAAAACCGACTGATGCATATGATGGTCACATCAACTTAAACGCAGAAAAAGGAGGTAAGAAAATATGAAAAAGAATTATGTAAGGCAAATTTTTCAAGGTGTTTTGTTGGTTGCCGTGGCCTTTTCTCTGGCCACCCCATCGGCTATAGCCGCAGACCCCGTCAAAATTGGTATCATACAGGGACTAAGCGGCCCCTATGAGATATACGGTAAGGCCGAGGTCACCGGATTTAAGATGGGTCTGGAATACTTCACAAAGGGAACCAATAAGATCCTTGGCAGGGACGTAAATCTGGTCGTTGAGGACACGCAGCTCAAGGCGGCAAGGGCCAAGATGCTCCTCACCAAGCTTTACAGTGACGACAAGGTTGACTTGGCAATCGGCCCGACGAGTAGCGGAGTAGCATTGGCCGTGCTTCCCGTGGCACAGCAGTTTAAGAAAATCCTGATTGTGGAGCCTGCGGTGGCGGATTCAATTACAGGTAAAGCCTGGAACCGGTACATATTTCGAACGGGTCGTAATTCCAGCCAGGATGCGATCTCCAACGCCGCGGCCGTGTCCAAGCCCGGGGTCAGTATCGCCTGCATAGGACAAGACTATGCCTTCGGCCGGGATGGAATAGCTGCATACAAAAAGGCTGCTGAGAAGCTTGGTGCAAAGGTGGTCCATGAGGAATACTCTGACCCCAAAGGGACCGATTTCACCGCTCCTATTCAGAGGATAATAGAGGCCCTTAAAGACAAGCCGAAGCCTAAATATGTGTGGATTATCTGGGCAGGCAAGGGCGGCCCGATTCCGCAATTGATATCCGCCGGGCTTGACAAATACGGTATCGAGATCGCCAGTGGTGGCAACGTTCTCGCGGTCCTTAAGCTGATGAAGCCGTTAAAGGGAATGAAGGGCTCCATTTATTATTACTATGAAAACCCAAAAAACGAAGTGAACGATTGGTTTGTGAAAGAACACTATAAGCGCTTCAATGGACCTCCGGATTTCTTTACTTGCGGAGGTTTTGCAGCGGCCAGCGCTGTGGTGGCAGGCATTACAAAGGCTGGCGGTACAGACACCGAGAAACTTATCGTCGCCATGGAAGGAATGGAGTTCATGACACCAAAGGGAAAGATGAAGTTCCGCAAGGAGGATCATCAGGCACTTCAGCCCATGTTCGCCTTTCAGTTGGATGTGAAACCTGATGTGGAATGGGCCATCCCTGTACTCATCAAGGAGCTGTCAATGGATGAGACAGCCCCTCCCATCATGAACAAATAGTAAAGGCAATGATTTTTGCTCATTTCTCGCTCAACATGTGCGGTTGAGTGAGAAATGGGTATTTTTTTAGAAACAATATATATTGGCGGATAAATACAGGCATAAGACCTTGGTTATCTTCGTCTGAAACTGTCGAAGGAGAATCCTACGGGTTAAAAATGGCCAAGAAAAATGAAGCGCCCATTATTGAGACAAGGGATTTGACAATTCGTTTTGGAGGGCATGTGGCCGTGGATCAGGTGAGCATAAAGGTCAATCCCTTTGTCCTAAAGTCTATCATAGGTCCTAACGGGGCTGGAAAGACGACATTGTTCAATCTTCTGACAGGCCAATATAGACCGACCGAAGGAAAAGTGTTCCTTAAGGGGAAGGACATTACTCATCTGGGTATTGCGGAAAGGACCCGTCTGGGGATGGGGCGGTCCTTTCAGTTGACCAACATCTTTCCTCTTCTAAACGTTCTTGAGAATGTACGGGTGGCCATCCAGGCCCGGGAAGGCGTAGGCCTGAATTTCTGGAGGAACTATCTTCACTTTTCATCACTTGAAGACGAAGCCTATGAAATCCTCAAGGACGTTCTTCTGGATGATAAATGGGCTCAACCGGCAGCTAATCTTACCCACGGTGAGCAGAGGAAGCTGGAAATCGCAATCCTTCTTTCCCTGAAACCGGAAATCCTGTTCCTTGATGAGCCAACGGCGGGGATGAGTCAGGAGGAAGTCCCCGCCATTCTGGAAATCCTGGAAAGGCTCAATAATTTAAGGGATCGGACCATACTCCTTGTGGAGCACAAGATGGATATGATTATGTCCTTATCGGACACCATCGCTGTACTGCAGGATGGAAGATTGATCGCTGATGGTGATCCTGAAGAAATATATAGAAGTG
>CAZENC010000320.1:0-3985 GCA_964513115.1 uncultured Desulfobacteraceae bacterium
CGACAAGACAGTGGAGCGCGGCTGGGCTAACCTCGCGGCTTTTTGAAACTTTATGCAGGCACAGAAATAAAGTTTTGTATCCGCTTTCTCACAAGAAACCCGCCCAGCCCCTCACCTCCTCGGTAAAAATGAAGGTTTTAAAAACCATACTATGGATTTGCGCCATATGTTTTCTGCTGGAGTTTATCTTTATTGCTCTCCCATGGGTTTCGATAAGCGCATTTTTTAAATGGATCGGGGTTCAGCCTCTTGTTGCACAGTCTATCACTGTGTTTGGGTTCCGACTCTCTATGGCTATATTCGGGACGATCGGGATATTCTTTATAATCCTTGCCCGAAACCCTCTCAAATACGGCGCTGCTGCCACTCGCAGCCTATGGATTGCTTTGCTACGGGGTCTTCTGGCTTGTGGGTTGCATAATATACGGACTGCCTGTGTGGGTATATTCTTGCGATGTTATCCTTGGTCTCGTGGGCGGGTTCCTTATACTTTTTTTTCGAAAAAGGGCAATGCAGTCCGGGAAGGCATAATTCAGCGTTGGCCCGCATAGTGAAATACAAAAATTAAAGGAGAGTTATCAGTGCAATCGAAGGCCATACTGGTTGGCAGTTCAGATGGAATAGGTTTAGCAACGACGCGGAGGCTTCTGACAGCCGGATGGAATGTTATCGGTATTTCCAGAAGCGAATCACCAATCAAGAGCACAACCTATCATCACCGAGTCACAGATGTCAGTGATAGTATGTACCCGGAGTTGCTCCATGAACTGGTGCTGGAAGGCACATTGGATCTGTGCATCTACTTCGTGGGTATAGGTGAACTGCTAGACCCCCTGGATATGAAAGAAGAACCTAAAATCATTGATGTGAACCTGACCGGCATGGTTAGAACAGCGGCGGGAGTGATTCCCCGGATGGTCAAGGGAGGACACGGCCACTTCATAGGTGTTTCAAGTCTGGCCGATGAGTTGCTTTCAGCCGAGGCGCCGTCTTATCATGCCTCAAAGGCGGGCTTTTCTAATTATCTTGGGGGCTTGGCACTGGCCTTGAAGCCTAAAGGTGTATATGTAAGCAATGTGCGATTTGGTTTCGTGGACACCAAAATGGCAAAGGGTGCTCATAAACCGTTCATGATGAGTGTTGAAAAGGCGGTTGACCACCTGGAATTTTGTATCAGCAAAAAGCCGGTCCGTTATACTGCACCAAAAATGGCCGTTCCGCTTATCAAGTTTCGAAAGCTCATGATGAAGTTGGGAGGAAAATAACGTTTGGTGTCAGGCACACATCCTGTAAATTTTAATGAAGAATTAGTGGGGCTATATGATACCTTTATTTGAACAATATCCTTCATTAAAGGAGAAAATTCCGTATGTCTCATTGGGAGAGTTCCCTACCCCTATAGAGCATCTGAACAAATTAGGAATGGAAATCGGGGTTGACCATTTGTATTTAAAGCATGATGGATTGAGCGGCGTTTTATATGGTGGAAATAAAATACGTAAGCTCGAGTTCCTTTTAGCTGATGCCCTTCATAAGAAGGCAAAAGAGGTGCTTACTTTTGGTTTTGCAGGGTCTAACCATGCCCTTGCTACAGCCGTCTATGCGCAGAAGCTGGGACTCAAATGCATATCTATACTTTTAGCCCAGCCCAATGCCCAGTATGTTCGACGTAATCTACTATTGAGCCATGTTTGCGGTGCAGAGATTCACCATTACAAAAATGAAATGGCAGCGTATATTCCAACCTTTATAATGCTGTTCGGGCGTTTATTGAAACACGGGAAATTCCCCTACCTCATACCGCCCGGAGGATCATCGCCGACCGGGGTGCTTGGGTATGTGAACGCCGGTTTTGAACTGAACGAGCAAGTTGCAAAGGGACTGCTACCTGAGCCTGATCAGGTTATTGTTCCCCTAGGCACCATGGGAACCGCAGTCGGCCTGATGATAGGTCTTAGGGCTGCTGGGCTCAACACTCGCGTAGTTTCTGTAAGGGTGGTTGACGACAAATTTGGAAATAAAGAAAAGTTTATAAAGCTTTTCAGAAAAACCTTGGCGTTGATTCATTCCCTTGAACCTTCTTTCCCACAAGCGAGTATTGCCGATGATGAAGTTGACATCACACATAATTTTTTTGGAGAACAATATGCACGTTTTACTGAGCAGGGAATGGCAGCGGTAAACCTTGTTGCAGAATACCAAGGAATCAGATTAGAGGGCACCTATACAGGTAAAGCAATGGCAGCACTTATAGATCGCGCTATAAACCACGGCTTAAGAAACAAAGTGATTCTATTTTGGAATACTTATAACGCCAGAGACTTCTCTGATGCCATAAAGGAAGTCGATTATCACCAGTTGCCTGGGTGTTTCCACCCGTACTTTGAAGAAGACGTACAGCCGCTGGATAGGCACCATTCGGACTAGTATTATGTAATTGCACCATGTGATGAACATGATCCCTAATGTGGAAGTCGGGGGATTTTGCCACTCCCCGGCCCCCACACCATCCGCCTTCACGCGGGTCTCCTTCGGCAAGCTCAGGGCAGGCTGGTGCACTTCTCGCCGGAAGGCATTGTAGCTGTCAGTGGGTATCGTAAAGTTGGCGGTAAACTTTACTCCAACGGGTGGCCTCATAAGGGCTTGCCTTTTGGGAGGCTTGAGCCGTGTGATGGGAAACTATCACGCACGGTTCTTAGGGGGCTTGGGGCTGGCAACAGCCCCCGGCTACCCGGTCGTCTCCAATTTTTTAAAAATTATTCCCCTCTTGACATACCTGCGTAAGTGCTATATCGTATATACGTTATAGCAATATGAGAGGAGGTTTATGATGGCTACTCAAATGATAGTTAGGATCGATCCTGATCTCAAAGCCAAAGTCAATAATTTTGCCAAGGTAGAAGGGAAAAATGTCAGCGAAGTTGTCAGGGAATTGCTCGAAGAATACGTCAAAACCCGGGATATCGGTTCCTATATTGATAATCTATGGGAGCGTATCGGAGGTAAACTCGCGTCAAGTGGAGTTGGTCCCAAGGATGTTAAACGCGTTATTCGCGACGTGAGGGCCAAACATTGATCAGGGTAGTTGTTGACACAAATATTTTCATATCTTCTTTCTTTGGTGGCAATCCCCGGAGGATCATTGACTTATGGAAATCCGGCCAAATTACACTATGCCTATCCCGGCCTATCGTTGATGAATATGTAGAAGTACTCAGACGTATGGGACTACAGAATGAGCGTGAACTGGAAGAGTTGCTGGGTCTTTTTGCGCATGGTTTTCATGTCTTATTCACCGCTACTACTCCGAATTTGGACATTGTTGAAAAAGACCCTGATGATAACAAATTCATTGAGTGCGCAGTGGAGTTAAATTCAAAATTTATTATTTCGGGGGACAAAGCTTTACGAGAAATTGGGGATTATATGGGCATTAAAATACAAAGTCCGAAACAATTTCTTGATGAAAACTTAAACCTGAAATGAAAACCTCTAGCTGAACTTAACACATAGTTAGAAGCCCACTGAAAATAATGGGGGGTCTCATGAAAAAAACCTTTGGTGCTTTCCTGCCGCTCTTCCTTTTTCTGGTTCTTTTTTCCGTACCTTCTGTCTCAATTGCTCGGTTGAATAGACATGTGGATGCCGGGAAATTGAATGCATTGCCGTCCTTTGGCAAGCTACCTCTCTCATTTGTCCAGAATAGAGGGCAGGTGAACAGGGGGGCTTCCTTCTATCTGAAGGGAAGACAAGGGACAATCTATTTCACAAATCAGGCCATCGTCTATGACCTCACCTCATCAGTAAGTACCCTGGCTCCGAAAGGGCCAAAAGGCAAGCGGCAAAAGCCCGAGCACCTCTCTTTTACCCTGAGACCCGTTGGGGCAAATAAGTGTGTAAAACTTTTCGCCAAAAACAGACTCCCCGGAAAAGTGAATTACCCCGCCCACAGGGCGGGGCATCTTAAAACAGCTTTAACTGCTTT
>CAZENC010000321.1:0-3959 GCA_964513115.1 uncultured Desulfobacteraceae bacterium
GAAAAGTGGGTGGAAGAAGAGGAAAATCGTTACATATGCCCTCATTGTAGTGCCCGGCTCTTTCGCGGGGCCAGGCGCTGTGGGAGTTGTAAGGAGTTAGTCGAGATAGACTAAAAAGGGGGTCAAAAAAGGTAATAATGAGACAAATTCGGCCGATGGTAAAAAGCAGCGCGGCTTAGTAATTGTCAGGTGAAAAAAAAGGAGTTGAAAAGGCGGATATGAAAGACTTTAAAGGAAAACGTGCCATTTCTTTCAATCTTAGCGACAGCAATGGACATGCCGTCCTTCTCGACAACTACAAAGGAAGTTGGCTTTTAATGGTTTTTCATAGACATCTCGGGTGATTACCTTGTCGCGCGCATCTCACGCAGTTGCGTGATCATGAAGAGGAATTAAGAAAACAGAATGTCAAAATCGTAGCCGTTACGTTTGAAACTGAATTATTAGCCCGAATATATATCCAAGAAACTTTATTGGCTTGGCCACTTATTATCGATGAAACTCGTGAATTATATCGAAGTTATGGAATGCTTTCCGCCTCTTTTTGGGATATTTGGGGTCCAAAAACCTGGTTAGCCTATTTAAAAGAAATCATCAAAGGGCATAAAATAAATAAATCAGAAGGCGATGTCATGCAGCGTGGTGGTGATGTATTGATCGACCCAAACGGTATGGTACAGATGCATCATGTAGGAAAAGGTCCGGCAGACCGGCCCAGAGTTGAAATGATCCTTCAAATAATTAATAATTGGCACGTTGAGGAAAAACCTAAAAAGACCACCTAACCACGCGGGTTGAGTTCGACGTGAGGAATTGGGCGCGCTAATCGCTATTGCCCATTTCCATTACAGGGAGTTAACACAGTGCTACCGATAACATCGGCCCTGGTAACTGGCGGCACCGGTTTTTTGGGTGGACACCTGTGCCGGCGTTTGCTCGCGGAAGGCGTTGCCGTCCGTACGACGGTACGAAGGACAGGTCCGGCAGTTGAGGCGTTGGAAGCTTTGAATGTGGCAATTTGTCAATGTGGTTTGGATGACAGGGAAGCCCTGCGAAAAGCTGCCGACGGTGTAGGGGTTGTCTTCCACGTGGCTGCGTTAGCTTCATATGTGGCACCTTCTGTCCAGATGGAGGCGGCCAACATCCTTGGCACACGCAACATCCTGGCGGCAGCGCGAGCTGCAGGAGTGCGACGACTAGTTCATGTATCTTCCGAGTCGGTTACTCTAACTAATGCCGACCGGATTGATGAGGACGAGACAAAGCCATTTCCCAAGCGCTTCCTTGACCACTACTCGCGAACTAAGGCGCAAGCCGAGCGAGAGGTGCTTTCGGCAAACAATGAAGGTATAGAGACCGTGGCAGTGCGCCCCCCTTGGATCTGGGGCGAGCGAGACACCAGCGTATTTAAGGCCATAGCATTATCAGTTCAGAGTAATCGTTTCGCCTTTGTTGGTGACGGAACCAACCAGATCACCACCTGCAACGTCAATAACATCTGCAGCGGATTAATCGCCGCCGCTGAATCTCCTCGGGCCCCTGGACGCGTCTACCATTTAGCTGATGATTGCCGCCCAACCATGCGAGATTTCCTATCGCGTCTCTGTAATGCCAGCGGCCTTGAATTGCCGAAACGCCAAGTCCCTTATCATGTGGCCTACCCCGCTGCTGCACTTTCCGACCTGCTTCGGGCGATGGGCATGAAAGCACCGATAATGCTTTCCCGTCCCTATATTATACAGCTTGGCCGGACCTGGATTTTGAACGACCGTCGAGCTCGAGAAGAACTGGGCTATCGGCCGACTGTCTCGATGGATGAAGGCTTCCGGCGCTTGGCTGCATGGATTAAGGACAGCAAAGGATTGAATGCCGCCCTGGGAAGAACTACTCGCCCATATGTGTGAAGTGGAAATTAGGGACATCCTTTAGTTTTACAGTTTTAAACATAAGGGAGGGGGGAGAGGGATAGCACATCAGCGATTCGTGATTTTCATGTGCTCTTTCATGATGCATCTGTTCATGACCACCTCAATGCCCTTTTCTCTGGCCTTTTGCGCGGCTCTGTTATGCACCACGCCCTCCTGCATCCAGATGAACTGAACACCTATGTCAATGGCCTGGTCCACCACTGCAGGTACCCTTTTAGGGTTAAGGAACAGATCGGCCAAGTCTATTGGGAAAGGGATATCACTGAGCGTCTTAAAGCAGGGTTTTTCGAGTATTTTCCTTTGTCCGGGATTGACCGGAACAATTTCATAGCCCTGCTTTATGAGATATTTTGCCACCCTGTGACTATCCCTGGACTCTTTTGGTGAAATGCCCACGACCGCAATAGTCCTGCATTTTCGGAGTATACCCTTTATCTCTTCCGAGGGTGGATTACAGTCCGGCAGTTCGCAAGTTGTATTTATCATAGGCGGTTGTTAAGTCCCTTTTTTTAGGAGTGAGTTTAGGCACATTCGGCTTGTATGTCAACAATGAAGCAGGCTCAGCGCCTACCTGCGACTTAATAAAGGAGCTGTTAGACGCCCTATTCCAAGGTTGAAATTTAAAAATTACCCCTTGATTTCACACAAATTAATGTGTAGCACTATGTGTGATTATTGCCGTCAGAAACAAGTTTTCAATATATATTTTATAGACAAAGACTTCGAGCTATTTTCGAGGACTACACAAATTGTCCTTCATAAAGCTGATTAATGCTGAAGAGCTTATTTGACTCAAATAAGATATGAAAAACTTTCTCCTAGCCTTCATTCCTCTGTTTGTCGCCGTTGATGCCATCGGAGTGCTGCCAATGTTCCTGGGGCTGACGGAAGAAATTCAGCAACCGAGGCGCAAGAAAGTTATAACCCAGTCGGTCATAACCGCAGCCACCGTTGTCATCATTTTCATCCTTATTGGCACCCCCCTGCTGCGTCTTCTGGGCATATCCGTAAGTGACTTCATGATCGCAGGGGGTGGACTCCTATTCTTGATATCCCTAAGCGACCTGCTCTCCGTGGAAAAAACTCAACGTAAAATCGATTTGGACACTGTGGGTGCCGTGCCAATAGGAGTCCCCTTGATTACCGGTCCCGCCGTGCTGACAACTTGTATTCTGCTGGTAGACCTGCATGGCGTTATCGCAACCCTTTTCGCCGCAAGTGCTAATGTTCTTATTGCCGGATTCGTGTTCTGGTTCGCCACACCTATCAGCAGGCTTCTCGGGAGTGCGGGCACAAAGATAGTATCCAAAATCGCCAGCCTGCTACTGGCTTCAATTGCAGTGATGATGGTTAGGAAAGGCATAGTTGCACTTGTCTTGCAGATTCAGGGGTGAGCATAAAAAAAAGGAGGATGTTCCGTAACCAGGAGGTACTTATGAAAAGGACGAATATAATATTAACACTGTTGGCAATTGGATCGGCGATCCTGTTTATATGGGCTGAATATAACGGCCCTCCCATACAGATCTATATATTCAAACCACTGACAATGGTTTTCATTCTCATAATCGCCGTTCTTAAAACAAAAGCATCTCCGGCTTTTTACGCATTTGCCATAATTGCCGGGCTGGTCTGTTCCATGGCCGGCGATATTTTCCTGATGCTTCCCTCGGACCAATTCATATTGGGACTGGTAAGCTTCCTGATCGCACACCTTTTTTACATATCTGCGTTTACCTACCACAGTAAGATAACGCGTTCACCGTGGCCACTGATTCCTTTTGTCATCTACGGCATCTTGATATTTGTTATCCTTTCTCCCTATCTGGGAGCCATGAAATTTCCCGTGGCGGCTTATATTGTGGTAATCCTTGTTATGGGCTGGCGAGCCTGGGAACGATGGTCACAGGCCGCAGAGAAAACCGCGCTGCTTGCATTTTTCGGGGCCGTTCTGTTCATAATTTCAGATTCCATTCTGGCCCTGAACCGATTTCGTGAGCCTTTTGCAGTTGCGAGGGCCCTGAATTTGAG
>CAZENC010000322.1:0-3934 GCA_964513115.1 uncultured Desulfobacteraceae bacterium
TAAAGGTCGTGAAAAAAAGGCTAAAGGAAAGGCAGGAGCGTGAGCATGAAGCGCTTGAAAGATCGCCTGCATAGAGTTCTCGTAATCGGGACAACCCCCGCAGGATTGATAGCAACAAACAAACTGGGCGAATTAGGAATCCCTGTGACCCTTGTGGATCCAGATCCTGACATGAATGAAAAACTCTCACGGGAAGAATGGAGACTGGCTTCAGGAGTATCCTTGAATTTCGCTCATCGCCCGGGACTTTTGAGGATACTCAGGAATCCTTTTATCCGCTCAATTTTCCCTGCTGAAGTCAATTCAATAAAACATACTCCTCAAGGTTTTCGCGCGCGGATCAAAAGCCTTCAAACATTCATTGATCCTGACCGGTGCATCCAGTGTGGTCGTTGCCTGGACGTCTGCCCTGTAATAACCCCTGATGGAAATAAACCTATTCAATTTAACGGTCGGGGAAGTCTTCCGGGTCGGCCCGTTATTGACAAAAGGCGGAAACCGCCTTGTCAGGAAAACTGCCCTTTGGGTGTCAATGCCCAGGCATACATTTCCCTGGCAGCGGCCGGTAGATTCCAGGAAGCCCTGGAGGTAGTCCGGCGCAATAATATTCTTCCCGGTATATGTGGCCGTGTCTGCACCCATCCCTGTGAAGAGGCATGTAGGAGGGGCGAATTGGACGATCCTATCGCCATCAGGGATATCAAACGTTTTTTGGCCGACTATGAGCTTTCTCATCCCAATAGCTCGATACTCCCGGATATTCCCAAACGATCCCAAAGGATTGCAGTCATCGGATCCGGACCCGCCGGACTCGCGTCAGCGGCTGATTTAGCTCGTCTTGGTTATCAGGTAACCCTTTTTGAGAAAGAGGCATCCGCAGGCGGCCTTCTCCGATATGGGATCGGACCTCACAGGCTTCCAAGGGATATTCTTGATTATGAGATAGAATATATAAAAAAATTGGGGGTTCAATTCATGACCTCCCATCCCATTGACCTTACCGGAGAACTGAATGAACTAAAAAAGGACTTTGACGCCGTTGTTCTTACGATCGGTACCTGGTTCGACCGAACTTTAGGCGTGCCCGGGGAAGACCTCATAGGTGTGGAAGGATGCATCCACATGTTAACGAAAATTTACCGGGGCAAGGTCAGTGAATTGAAAGAGGATGTGGCCGTCATCGGTGACGGAAACGCCGCTTTTGATCTGGCACGCGCGCTTAGGCGTCTGGGTTCGAGTGTCACCTTGATTACGTGGTTTCCTGAAGATCTTATACCGGCTGACAAGGATGAAATTAGGGGTGCACGTGAGGAAGGCATTTCCATCGTGGACAAAACCCAGGTCATCGCCTTTGCAGGATCAAACGGCAGGCTCGAAAGTTTGCAATGCAAGCCCACAGAGCCTGGAGAACCGGATTCACAGGGAATACCATGGCCGGTGATCGTTCCGAAAAGCAAGACGTCAGAACTCTCTTTTGGTCGTGCCGTTGTAGCCATAGGCCAGACAGGTCCGTTTCAGACAGGAAATCCCGCAACCCGTAAAAACATTCCACCTGCCGGAATTAATGTCACCGCAAACGGACTTACTGAAGTTGATGAATCTTTACGAACAAACATAACCGGAATTTATGCGGCGGGAGATGGAGTAACAGGTCCATCCTCGGTGGTGGACACCATGGCCTCCGGCAGGGCGGTTGCTCATTTTGTTCACATGGACCTCAGCGAAGAAAAAATATCCGCATCAGAAAAAACAAGGCCGGAAGACAGGGAATTCGCTGAAATTAAAACAGATATTCCCTCTCTTAGTCGGCCCAAAATGCCCGAAAGGCAGCCCGCTGCAAGATGTAACAGTTTTTCGGAAGTCGCTTTAGGACTGAGCGAAGCTCAGGTCCTCTTCGAGGCCGAGCGCTGTTTGCAATGCGGGATCTGCGCTGAGTGTCTCCTATGCACAGAAGCATGCGGCCTTGTAAAGGCCATCAACCACTACGATCAACCAGAGGAAACTGTAGAACATGCCGGCGCAATCATTATAGCGGATCCAAAATCATCCCCTTCAATAAAGGGTGAGGATGTGATCCGGGCATACGGTCCCAAGGCTGCAAAATCGGACGTGTATGCCATGGTTACACGTGGTTTTGCTGCGGCCTCTAAGGCCATGATACTTTTAGGAGGGACATCTCACAGGCCAAAAGGTCAGGGGATCTCCTTTTCGCCTCCCGATTTGGAGCTTTCCCCCGAGATCCGAATCGGTGTCTTTGTATGCCGCTGCAACGATTCGTTTGGATGGCATGAAGACATTGACAATTACGTAGAGCATCTTTTCAGTTTGAAGGACATTGTCCATGCCGAAATTATGCCCTCCTCATGCATTCCGGAAGGGTCGGCAGCCATCTTGAGTGCCATCAGGGAAAAAGGCATTACGCGTGTGGTTCTCGCCTCTTGTATATGCTGTCCCCTTGATTTTGTGTGCAGTGCCTGCACGGATCAGCGAAGCCGTCTCAAGGATGCTCTTTTTAAAGAAACGGGTATCAGCCGTTCAATGGTAGAAACATGTAATTTAAGGGGCGAAGTTCTCCGGCATCTTCCCCGTGACCCAACTGCAGCCTTAAATCACTTTACCGGACTGATAGAAAGATCAGTCCACAGGGCAAAACGCTTGAAGACACTCCCTTCTCCGGTAAGGACCTATAATTTTACAACCGCCGTCATCGGACAGTCCGAAGCGGCCATAAACAGTGTCCAGGCACTTTCAGAAGCTGGATTTGAAGTATTCATGTTCGGAACACCCGATAAACCTTTCACAGAAAATGTGACATACCCTACTGTCCATTGTTTTGAAAACACAACAGTCAGAAATATAAGCGGTACTTTGGGCAATTTTCAGGTCTATGTGGAATCCGACGGTTTTTCTCAGGTCCTACAAGTTGGGGCCATAATCCTGGGCGAAAAATCCAAACGGATGATACCCTATATACCGCAGGAAGGTCTACCGAATCGCATCCTGGAATCTTCTTTTCAGAAACGGGGCGTTCCAGGAGTCCCTTTTCTCTATCCGGGGGCAACCCCCATAGCCGGACTTTTCTTGGCCAGTCCACCCGGCATCCGCGTCTCTGAGAGAAAAAAAGGTGCCGCTGCCGCCGTACTGGCGGCGGCAATAATGCCCCGAGGCCCCAGGCACAGCAAGGGATATACTGTTGTTGTAGACAAAAACTTGTGCCGCGGTTGCGGCCGCTGTTTCCAGGTCTGTCCGCATCAGGCCATCACATTTAAGGAAAACTCCGTAGGTGGCTGGTATGCCATTGTGGATGAGTCATTGTGTAAAGGCTGTGGTATCTGTATTTCCGTTTGCCCTTCGCATGCTGCGGACAGCCCATATCGTGACCAGACATACCTTGAGCAACTGCTTGAGGAGGTAATTGTGCAATGACGAACTTCAATATAATCCTGTTCCTCTGCAATTGGGGGCCCCATGCGGCCTATCAGTCCCTGCAGGACAATGCCTCAGATATTCCTCCGGAAATAAAGATGGTGCGAATCCCATGTTCAGGGAGAATCACCAAGGCACTCCTCTTTAAACCCTTTGAAATGGGCGCTGACGGCGTGATCGTGATAGGTTGTGAACCTGGATCTTGTCGCTACGGAACCGGGACCGCTACAGCCCAAAACAATGTTGAAGATACCCGCGGTATTCTCGAACTGCTGGGTCTCACAAAAGACCGCTTGCGTGTCGTCACCTTCCTTCCTGACGATTCGGACGCCATGCTTGATTTTTTAAAGGATTTTGTAAACCAGATAAAAAAAATCGGAAAAAGTCCGGTTGTTCCACCACCCAAGGACACCCCGATTGCTGAAATAGACGACCTCATAATCAAAACCGTTACCAAGCACGACGTTTATGCCTGCCAGGATTGCGGAAAATGCACATCTGCATGTCC
>CAZENC010000323.1:0-3917 GCA_964513115.1 uncultured Desulfobacteraceae bacterium
TTATGCAAACACCCTGGCCATAAGGGGTATGGCTACGAATGTCCCGAGTGAGCTGCCGATATTTGTAAACACTACAACGAGAAGTATCCGTGAGATCTTGTTTTTCCAGAATCCTTTGAATGAAAGGATGTCTTCGGGAAGGCTCTCGAAATCCTTTACTTTGGGTTTTCCCAGGAGCACTTCCACCAGCCCTGCCACCCACCCGGCCGCGATCATCGGATTGAGAGATGTCAGGGGTGCGGCTACAACGGCAGACAGAATCGTAAGGGGATGAGCCATGGCCAGGGCGGCGCCGAGACCTGAAAGGACGGCATTAGCCAGGACCCACCATTTGATCATGTGGGCGCCGGCAGAGGCGCCGGCAGTGAAAAAACCCAGGATAATCAGGCCGATAACAATAGCAGGGATACCCCATTTAAGTACGGCGAAGAGTCTTCCTTTAGGGGGGATTTCTTCTAAGGCCTTTATGTCTGCCGGCTCATTCCAGCATTTTTTAATACCCGGGACATGGCCTGCCCCTACCACTGCAACTATACTTTTTCCAGGCGCGGTCCTGATTTTATGGGCAAGGTACTGATCTCTTTCATCGATAAGAATACGGCGGAGTTCAGGAAGTGATTCCCCGATTTCTGAAAGAAGCATTTCGAGGACATCCTCTTTCTTCATCTTTTCTATATCCTCTTCCTTGATGGTGTCCACTTCTCCCATTGAGGTGATGAGCTGGGCAAAAAGTTTAATTTTTGTCCAGAGACCCATGAGACGCCACGTTCTTGACAGGGTAGTGCGTATGTCCCTGTCCGCAAGGTGAATGGCAGCGCCCACTTTCTCAGCCGCTTCTATGGCGCGCATCATTTCTTCGCCCGGTTTGATGCCCAGCTTTTTACCGATTCTTTTCTGGAAGGACGTGAGCATGAGGTTTGACAGCAGGAGAAAGGCCTTTTTGTCCTTAATTACCTTGATCAGATTCGTTTCCTGCCATTTATTCTTCTGCCTGATGGCGTGGTATCTGGATTCACAGAGTTCAATTGAGACCGTTTCCGGTCTTTCCTCTTCAATGACCTGGGTTACCTGATCGGCGCTTTCCTTAGACACGTGTGCCGTGCCAATGAGGGTGATCGTTTTATCGTCATACGTTAATCTATGCTTATTGTACTCGTTACCCATGATTTATTATGAAGACTCCCTTTTTCAACGGGGAATAAAGCCCTGCCTTAAAGTGGGTCCATGCTGACCCGCGCTGACGGTCAAGGCTCGGTATGGCACTCTTCTTAAGTCCGCATCAACTCCTAAGGTACAAGCGGCCCTCCCTGTGGTCTGCAGGATGCGAAGGGTATAGATCCCATTGGGCCTTAGCATGGCAGACCAGGACTCGGGCCGCAGCACGAGCCTGAGGGACGTTTATCCGGATGATGCGTCCTTTCGAAGAGCCCCAGACCTGCGCCTTGAACCTTGTGGCTTCCTGCAAATATGCATTAATGAAGCACCCAATTTTGTTTTGGTGCATTTATTTACAGTCTGCCTGATATCACAAGTATCGGTCCTTTCCAAGACAAATGATAGTGATTTCAGAAAGGCAAAACACATCCTTTGGGCATCCGGCGCCGCTTCTCTCCAAGCCTCCGCCCCGGAGAGCGTCGCAATGTGATATAGCCCTTTTGAATTGATCTTGACAGCCCCTACGCCAAAACATAACCTTAAAAGCGCTCTTAAACAATTAGATTCTTAGCGATCCCTATTCAAAGGTTCCCGACCGTTTTCAATATCCGTGGATAAGATTATGGAGGAGGCAGTTGATGAAATTTGCCGTTGGAGTGGATATTGGTTCACTTACTGCAAAGAGTGTAGTTATTGGCCCGGATTCCCGGATCATATCTTACAGAGTGATTCAGGGAAAGATCGTTGATGAAGCTGCTGCTGTTGCGTCTCTGGAGCAGGCACTGGAGGAAGCTCGCCTTTCAAGGCTTGATGTGGGCTTTATGGTGACCACCGGATATGGAAGGAACATGGTGAGTTTCGGTGACAAGACCATAACAGAGATAAGTTGTCATGCCCGTGGGGCCAAATACCTTAGCACTGGTGTGCGAACCGTTATTGATATCGGGGGCCAGGATAGTAAGGTCATCGTCCTTGATGGCGGGGGCAGTGTAGTCAATTTTGCGATGAACGATAAATGCGCGGCAGGAACAGGGCGGTTTTTGGAAGTGATGGCCGGTGCCCTTGACGTTCCACTTGAGGAGATGGGAGGGCTTTCACTCAAGTCGAAGAATCCGGCACAAATAAGCAGTATCTGCACCGTATTCGCTGAATCCGAGGTCATATCCCTGAAGGCCAGGGGGCGATCGAAGCTGGATATAATATCCGGAATTCATGAGGCCATCGGAAGACGCATGCACAGTATGATCAATCAGGCGGGCATGACACCGCCGGTGGTGATGAGCGGGGGTGTGGCCAAAAATGCGGGCGTTGTGGGGGCTTTGGAAAGGCTTCTGGAAACTGAGATAATCATACCTCCGGAACCACAGATAGTGGGAGCTCTCGGTGCCGCCCTCTTTGCTCTTGATGCAATGAAGGAGACATAAAGCATAAAAACTGAACATTGTTTTCGGCGAAAAGGATTTTGAGGATAAAGTTTTTATCGAGCTTAACAGGGGGAATGCCGGATGCCGGTAAGCACTGTGAGTGAGGAGGGGTTACTCTTTGAGGTGGAACAGAGAAATGGGAATTAATAAAGAGCGAACAAACATGCAGATACTCCAGGGGAAGTTGTGCGTGGCACTTTATGAAAACCTGGGAGATGCGGTATTGCCTGTAATAAAGGAAATTTATGGTGAATATGGATTTGAGGTCGGCACAGGTCTCAGGAAGAAATGGAAACCAAAGAGTCTTGCTGAGGCTGCTAAGGCATTTGTTGATATGACCAACGATGCAGGACTTCCTTCCAGCTTAGAAATGCGAGACGGTATAGCCTACTGGACAGGATATCGCTGTCCTTTTGGCATTGAAAATACCTATAGACCAGTTTGCGAGGCCCTGATGGAGATGGACGGGGAGATTTTTTGCGCAGTTTTGGGCGTGGAGAGGGATAGAATGGAGTTCACAGTCGAAAAATCCCTCGCAGCCGGCGATGATTGCTGTAAGGGTGTTTTCAGGTTGTTATAAGTGAACATGAAAATTATGGATCGAATAGCGACATTGCTTTTTGAGGGTGCCAGGGCCGGTGTTTATCCGGGGGCTGTACTGCTGGTAAGCCATAAAGGCAAGATTACTTTTTTCCAGTCGGCCGGACACTGCTCACTGACACCTCGATCCGATTCAATGCACAGGGACACCATATTTGATCTGGCTTCTCTGACCAAGCCCTTGGCCACCACCCTGGCTATAATGAAGCTGGTGGATGAGGGGAAGATAGATCTTGATCAAACACTTGAGACACTTCTGCCTGGTGATCTCCCTTGGGATAAGAGGACACTGACCCCCCGTCTTCTCCTGAGCCACTGTGCGGGTTTTGCTGACTGGAAGCCTTTTTATCGGGAGCTTGATGATGTCAGGCGGGAAAAGAGAAAGGAAATACTCAGAGAGCGGATATTGAATATGCCGCCGGCTTACCAGGCGGGGAAAGAGACGCTGTACAGTGATCTTGGGTTTATGGTCTTGGAATGGCTCATTGAGGAAAGGGCAGGCGCCTCGATGCACCTTTTTCTTGATTATCATTTCTACGGTCCCCTTGGGCTGAACAGGACCTTTCTTAGTATTAATGACTCCAAAACAATATTTGAGGAGGTCGATTTTGCTGCGACCGAGGATTGTCAATGGCGAAAAAAAATTATTAGGGGATTTGTCCATGATGAAAACGCCTACTCCTTAGGAGGTTATTCGGGACATTCCGGGCTGTTCGGGACGGCAAAGGACGTGTATAC
>CAZENC010000324.1:0-3915 GCA_964513115.1 uncultured Desulfobacteraceae bacterium
GGCTTTTCCTTCAGGCTTGGCGCCAAGACACAGGAGGTCACGGGAGACGATCACGTAAACGGTGTTCTTTTGGAAGGAGGAGAGACTCTGCCTGCAGAGATGGTAATCATTTCAGCGGGGGTCCGCCCCAACATTGAACTGGCTGAATCTTTAGGTCTGGACAGCGACAAAGGCATCAAGGTAGATGAACACCTTCAGACAAACCAGCCCGATATATATGCGGCTGGTGATGTAGCTGAATTCAGAGGGATTCCCTATGGTATATGGCCAGCCGCCATGGAGCAGGGAAAAATTGCCGGAGCCAACATGGCGGGCGGAAAAAAAGTCTATAAGGGGAGCACCATGGTCAACACATTAAAGGTGGTGGGAATTGATTTAGCTTCTGCAGGCAATATCGATGCAGAAAATGAATTGGAGTCCAGGATAATCAAGGATGAAAAAGTCTATAAAAAAATCGTCATTGAAAACAACAAAATCATTGGGTGTATCATGCTTGGTGATACAAAAGGGTTCAATAAAATAACCAAAGCGATTTCTGAAAGTGTGGATGTTTCTAAAATAAAGGATCAGATTCTGTCGATGGGATTTAATTAATCAAATATAGGGAGGTCAGAAATGGGTTATACAAAAAATGATCTGAATAAGAAGCTTTTGGAAATGTATCCTGAAATTAAAACATACGGACTTGCTGTGGGGCTTGAATTTGATGAAGGGAAAAACGCCTGGGTGGTCACCTTTAGCAAGGGAAATAAGACTCGCCATGCCTTTTTAGACAAAAAGGACGCTGATGCATGTATTAATGGGAATGCATGCATTTACCTTGGAGTGCTGATCGCTCAATATATTAAGGATCTGGAGGCCGAGATATTAGCAAAGTAGGAGCAATTAGGAAGCCCTTCGGCGATCGGCGATCAGCAGTCAGCCTTAATCCTCAAGCTTACTGATTTGATAAGGTAGTTTAAGCATTTAAAAATGAGTGATTTCAATAATCACAGCAATGAACTTGCTATCCTTAAAAGCGCCGTTGAAAATACTAATGAGGCTTTTGTAACCATAGACCAAAACCACAAAGTCTTATTTTTCAACAAGGCTGCGGAAAAGATCTTTGGTTACGGCCGGCATGAGGTCATCGGCCATGACCTTGATGTGATCATGTCCCACAAATGTAGCAGGGATCACCGTCAAGCAGTGGAACTCTATGCAAAGACAAGGGTACCCAGGCGTATCGGCCATGAGACAGAGATGTTAGCAACCCGAAAGGACGGGAAGACATTTCCCGCCACCATCTCCTTTTCAGTATCCGATATAGACGGCTTTCTCTATTTTACCGGCATCGTAAGAGACCTGACCGAGACCAAAGCTCTCCGGGAACAGGTAACAAGATCGGAGCGCCTTGCAGCCCTGGGCCAGGTAGTAGCAGAGATCACACATGAGATCAAGAACCCACTTATGTTGATTGGCGGTTTTGCAACCCAGCTGATACGGGAGACCGAAGATGACAAAAGCCTAAAAAAACTGGACATAATAGCTGATGAAGTCTCAAGACTGGAGAGTCTCCTTAAAGAACTCAGGGATCTTTACATGCCCAGAGTTCTAAATATTGAGGAGATAGACCTTAACAGTCTGCTCCGCGAGGTCTATTCACTTGTAAAAGGTGACTGTGAAGCGAAAAAAATAAATGCCGAGATCAAGACAGATAATAAACCGGTTATTATTGAAGCTGACAGGGCAAGGTTGGAACAGGTCTTTTTGAATCTGATAAAAAATTCAATTGAGTCCATGGAAAATGGAGGGAATCTATCTGTCCAGCCCAAATTAATCGGAGATATGGTCGAAATAACAATAGCCGACGATGGGATTGGAATCCCTGAAGATTACCAAGAAAAGATATTTTCCCCGTTTTTTACTACAAAGAAGCAAGGCACAGGCCTTGGTTTGAGCATTTCAAAAAGTATTATAGAAGAAAATAGGGGGAGTTCCCTGAGCTTGAAAAGCGAGGAGGGCAAAGGCACTGTCTTCAAGATCACCATGCCCGTTTGCAAGGCAGCTATGAAGGAATCTATCAAAACCACCAAAGCCCGTCTTCCGGATAGAGATCCTTAGAAGACGAAATTGAAAATGAGTATCTTATGACTGTCCATCATATACATCAGCCCACGAAATCAGATAGTCGGGTATATTCTTCAAATCAGCGAAATTTACTGATTGTTTTATCAATAACCGCTGTTGTTATGCTCGCGGAAATAATCGGTGGTCTTCTGGCGAATAGCCTTGCCCTTCTGAGCGATGCCGGACATATGCTAACAGACGTATTGGCTCTGGGCCTGAGTATAGTCGCGATGAGATTTGCCCAAAAATCCCCTACTGCCTCAAAGACTTTCGGTTTCTATCGACTGGAAATCCTGGCTGCCTTTTTTAACGGCATGCTCCTGCTATTTGTCTCTTTCTACATATTCTATAAGGCATATCATCGACTTCTCTACCCAGAGGAAATCAAGGGTTTATTCATGATCGTGGTTGCTGTTATAGGGCTTTTGGCCAACGGAGTGGGTATAGTCCTTTTGAGGAAATCCGCCCTTAAGAACCTTAATGTCAAATCCGCCTTTTTCCATATAATCGGGGATACAATATCCTCCGGGGGAGTTATCGTGGGAGGATTATTGATCCTTTATACCGGCTGGTATTTAGTGGATCCCATAATTGGAATTTTCATTGGAATTTTGATCTTGAGAGGTGCTTACGGACTAGTAAAAGAATCAATCGACATCTTTCTTGAGGCAACCCCAAAGGATATCAATATAGATGAAATGTTGGAGGGCCTCAATAAAATTGAGGGAGTAAAGGAGATACACCACCTGCATTTATGGGCTATTACCTCAGGGCTTAATGCCATGAGTGCTCATGTCCTAATTGACGATCTATTAACCAGCAGGAGTGCTCAAATATTAAAGGAGATCGAAACACTTCTAAAGGGAAAATACAATATAGAACATAGTACTATCCAGTTTGAAAGTGAGTTATGCAGTGACGATTTAGTGAAAGATAAAGCCACTTTTTATAACCCCCTTTCCCAAAATAAAGAAAGACATAACGCTCCATGATATTTGACGGACTCGTAAAAAGCTATGTGATTCAGTGCTGTGGCACTGTAACCGAAACTATCTTGATTAGTTAGTTGAAAGTCCGTCAAGAGGCCGAGGGCGGGTAAGCCCCGGCCTGGGGTGAGGGTGGAACCATTTGAATTTACTTCAAATGGCGGGGGAGGGGACACCCTTCCCCGCCGAGTGAAAAGGCCCAGAGCCGCTTTTTACGAGGGTATCATATTTGGGAACAAACAGAAATCTCTACAGCCAGGCACAAAAAAGTCAGGTATAACATTAGCATAACCGGATGGCACTTCATGGTGAAGTCAAATGAACGATATCCACGCAAAAAAACCTATACCTGCCCAATTTCTTGTTGAAAATATAGATCTCTTGCCCAAAGGGAAGGCTCTCGATCTTGCTATGGGTAATGGCCGGAACGCAGTTTACTTGGCCAAGATGGGTTTTGAAGTCGAAGGAGTTGACATATCAGCCGAAGCAGTAAATAAGGCCCAGGAATTAGCGCATAACTTCGGTCTAAATCTCAAAGCCCTGGTCGCTGACCTGGATGACAGCTACCGCATTGAGCAAGATTCATATGAAGTCATTACCTGCTTCAATTACCTGCATCGCCCCCTTATTCCGCAGATTAAAAAAGGGCTTTGTAGAGGTGGGATGGTGGTATATGAGACCTTTATCGTCGATCAGGCCCAGTTTGGCAAACCAAACAACCCGGACTATTTGCTGAAGCACAATGAACTTCTTGATCTATTTCGTGATTTCAGATGCCTTCGCTATCGTGAAGGGATTCTTGAAAGTCGAAAGGCTATTG
>CAZENC010000325.1:0-3899 GCA_964513115.1 uncultured Desulfobacteraceae bacterium
CAATTGTAAAAGGCCTGTCTTCTTTTCCCGAGATAAAGTAACCCATTTTCATCTCGAGGGCCTTTGCCAGCTTTATCACCGTCCCCAAAGGTGGCGCAACGGTCTCTTCCTCGATTTCCTCCAAAATGGAAACAGGAATACCGGTCCTCTGTGAAATATCCTCGATACTCAGGCCGCGGTTTTCCCTTACCTCTCTTACACGCTCTCCCACATTTACCTGTATATCGTCTTGAGGGGGCTCGAGGCTGATGCTGTCCATAAACTGCCTTTCCTGATCCCCACTGGCAAAGTGGTCGCTTACGTCTGCCAAGAAATCTTCGTAGGCGTGTTTTGTGGTTGTCTTGTCTTTTTTTTCTTCCATGATAGGTTTCCTGTCTTTTTTGGACCTTGAACCTTTAACGGGGGGGTTAATCATTCCATCCTCAATAAACCGGGCGCCCATTTCCATGGCCTTTGTATTCATATCTATCATTTCGTGATACCTGGGGTCAAGGGCCTGATAGAGGGCCTTTTTCAAGGCTTCCAGTTTAACCACACCACTTTTTTTAACAGCAGATCCCAGCATTACCATATTGGCAAGTCTTTCGTTGCCCAACTTTAAGGCCAGTTCCCTGGTTGGGATCATGATGCATGTGATTCCTTTGAATTTTATCTCCTTTTCAGGTACCAAAGAGGAATTTACGAAGAGCAAGCCGCCTTTTCTAACCCTGGGACCGAATTTTTCCAAGGATGGGCGGTTCATCACAATGGCCGACACGGGCCTTTGAATGATTGGGGACCCAATTTCACGATCGGAGACGACCACAGTGCAGTTGGCCGTCCCGCCTCTCATTTCCACTCCGTACACGGGCATATAGGTGGCCTTCTTGTTTTCAGCCATGGCGGCGTAGATTAGGATATTGCCCATAAGCATAACCCCCTGACCACCGAAACCGGCTATGATACAATCAAAATACATCAGTTGGTCTCCCCCTTGAATATGCCTAAGGGAAAATATGATATCATTTCTTCGCCGACCCTTTTATTGGCCTGCTCCGGGGTCATTTTCCAGTTGGTCGGGCATGCGGAAAGGAACTCTACAAAGCTGAACCCCTGCCTTTTGATCTGGATTTCAAAGGCCTTTCTTAATAGTTTTTTTGCCCTCATGAGGTTTTTGGGATTATTAACTGCCGCCCTGGCTACAAAGGTGGTTCCGGGAAGTACGGAAAGCAGTTCGGCCATCTTAATAGGAAACCCGTTAGTTTCTGTATCCCTGCCGGAGGGAGTCGTTGTCGTCTCTTGTCCGGCCATGGTCGTAGGCGCCATCTGCCCCCCAGTCATACCGAAGACTGCGTTGTTTACGAAGACTACCGTTATGCGCTCGCCCCGGTTAGCTGCATGTATGATTTCCGCTGTACCTATGGCTGCCAGATCTCCATCCCCCTGGTAGGTAAATACAAAGTTATCAGGACGGGACCTTTTGACTCCTGTTGCCACTGCTGCTGCCCTTCCATGGGGTGCCTCCAACACATCGACATCCAGGTAGTCATAGAGAAAGACGGAACACCCTACCGAAGCGACACCAATGGTTTTATCCCTCAGCCCATACCTGTCAATACATTCGGCCACCAGCCTGTGGACGATTCCATGATGGCATCCGGGGCAGAAATGAAAGGGAACATCCACGAGGGCTTCCGGCCTTTTGAACACCTGTTTCATTTATCCGATCCTTTTTTTGTAGACTTTTTTTATCTCGTTATATAGCTCGTCTGGCGAAGGGATGGAACCGGGTGGGCGACCGTAAAAATCGACCTGGTTCTTCTTGTGCCCGACGGCCAGTTTCAGATCTTCGACCATCTGGCCGGTATTCAATTCCAATGCCATGAAATTCCTGATGGAGAGAGATATTTTTTCTAACTTATCATATGGAAAAGGGAAGAGTGTGATGGGACGGAACAGCCCTACCTTCATACCCCTATCTCTAACCATCTGGACGGACGTCTTCAGGATTCTCGCAACGGAACCGAAGGCCACAACAACTAGTTTTGCCCCTTCCAGATAAAGTGCCTCGTACATGGTAATACGTTTCATACGTTGATATTTCTTGTACAGGGCCCAGTTGTGTTCGGTGAGTTCTCCTTCGGAAAGGTAGAGAGACTTCAGCCTCCTGGGTTTTCTGCCTATTGTACCAGTCAGGGCCCAGTCTTTTGGAAATTTTTTCTTTTTGTATTTGTGCTTTATTAAGGGTTCTTTCATTTGGCCCAAAAGGGCGTCCCCCAGGATTAGGACAGGATTCCTGTACCTATCAGCCAGATCAAAGGCCTTCATTGTAAGATCATAATTTTCCTGAACCGAATGAGGCGCGAGCACTATTGTCCGGTAGTCGCCGTGGCCACCTCCGCGGGTTGACTGGAAATAGTCTCCCTGGGAAGGGGAAATGCCTCCCAAGCCCGGGCCGCTCCTGCTCATGTTAACTATGACACCAGGGATCTGGCTGCCGCACAGATAAGAAATCCCTTCCTGCTTAAGGGAGATCCCGGGACTGGAAGAAGAGGTCATTGCTCTGGCACCTGTGGCACTCGCTCCCAGGAGCATATTTATGGAGGCAATCTCACTTTCCGCCTGGATGAATGTTCCGCCTACCTCAGGTAGGTGTTTGGACATATACTCCGGGATGTCGTTTTGCGGTGTAATAGGGTATCCGAAATATAAACGGCATCCGGCCTCAATAGCCCCCATGGCTATGGCTTCGTTTCCTTTAACAAGTACGGTTTCTGTCAATGGTTTCTCCTGAATTAAGAATACATCATTATGCCTTCACCGGAATCCTTGACCACTTGATCCCTTGAATCCTTTAGAAATCACCAACTCTTTTTAAGATGAACCTTATTACTTAAATACCGTAATCACAACGTCCGGGCACATCTCCGCACAGAGTGCACACCCTGTGCATGCGCTCATGTCTGCAATTTTTGCAACCGGATACCCGGCCCGATTTATCGCTGAACTCACTCTCAAGAGATCTTTGGGACATGCTGTCACACATAGCCCACAGCCCTTGCAACGTTCTTCTATGAATACTATCTCAGCCATGATTTCGTAATCCAAACATCAGATTTGATAACCTCTAAAAAGGTCGCCTTGCGCATTTTTTAAACCGCGGGGAATGGCTCATCGTCAACTTTCAAGCACGAAAATTACTTCCATTCTTACCCGGTACTCCTTTATCTTGCCATCTTCAACGGAGACCCTCTGTTCAAGGAGCTTGAGGCCTGTAATGCCTCTTAAGGTCCGATTGGCCCTTTCAAAGCCGACTCTGATAGCTTCATCAAAACTGACAGGCGATGCACCGATGATCTCGGAAATCCTTGCTACACGCTCCATGATTTATCCTCCTCATCTTCCATGTTCCCAATCAATTTCAGTCAGGAGTTCACGGTTTTTTGTCATGTCTTCCCACAAGAGATTTGACAGCCTGGAATATACAGGTCCCGGGCAGCCCTCACCGATGCGTTTTCCATCATAGCTGACTACGGGAACTATATTCATTGAAGTGCCTGTAAGAAACATTTCACTTGCCTGATATGCCTTCTCGAGTGATATGCTATTAAATTTTACTTCCCTGATTATATTCTCCATTACAAGTTTTTTCGCCAACTGGAATACACGTTCGGCAGTTGTTCCAGACAGGGTCCTTTCAAACCCGGGGAATTCCAAAATACCTTCTGCGCTTAACACGGCGACATTTTCAATAGAGCCTTCTGCCAGGAAGCCGTCCTCGTCCAGAGCTACCGCATAATGGGCTTTTGCCTCAATGGCCCCCATTTTAATCAGGACATTAGGCAGGTAATTGCATGACTTAATTGTGGCGAAAAAGGATTTTTTAATTGGAATATGGCTTGTAACAATTGCGACTCCAT
>CAZENC010000326.1:0-3895 GCA_964513115.1 uncultured Desulfobacteraceae bacterium
ATCAGACCGCTGATAAGGATGTCCAGTATCATAGTGCCTCTGCAGGACTGTTCTCCCGCCACTCATGGATCGGCAATGAGTGGCGGGAGTTGTTTAAGTTATTTTTATTTCTTATATTTTTTGATGACCCAGGGCGGTATCTTGTAAGGAACAATGCCCTTGTAGGTGATCGCGGGGGCACCTTTGGCGGCCACCCACTTATTAGGCCAGACACCCTTTAGCTTGCCGTCCTGCCACTGGACGCCCAGGCTTGTGAGATAACCCGGGCCCCATTTCAAATCATGAAGGTGACGACCTTCAGCGTCTTTGAGGTATGCTACCGTGCCGGACGGCGAAAGGTACTCGCGCGTTTCCATTATAGGGATCATTTTATCCGCATCCAGCGTACCTGCCTGTTCAATTGCGGGGGCCAGGTTATAGACGATGGCTTGATACGTATCCGCAGTATAGGTCGGCGTCTCGCCGAATCTTTTTGTGTAGGTTTCCACAAAAGGCTTGGTGAGCACATTGGCCTCCACACCCCGGCAATATGTGTTCAAGGTCATCACATAATTTCCCATACCCTGGGTGGCTTTATAGAAACCGTCCTTCTGGGCCTCCACATTGATACCCACCTGCACGGCCGGGACCCTGAGCTCCCCTGCCTGTTTTGCAAAGGGAATGCCCACAGAAGAGGAAAAAATGGTGAAGATCAAATGGGCTTCAGAGCGCTGGATGGCTGAGAGTTCCGCCGACACGTCCGTGGCCACGGCGGACGGCCTCCAAGTGCCGACTACCTCCATGCCCATTTTGGGAATAAAGCCCTGCGCCGCCTTGATCATGGGATCCACCCACATGGCCTTTTCAGCCACGATGGCAACCTTTACCTTGGGTATGCCAAGGACCTTTTTCATTATCGCGCCCACCGTTGCCATCTGGATAAAACAGGTCTTGACCAGATACCTGGAATTAAAAGGCGTGCCCCGGAAGAAGTATTTATACCGCTTGTAATCCTTGGCAACCCGCAGGCAGAGTTCGGGATGGGCAGCGCCGCATCCGATAAAGATTTTCTTGTAATCCATGGCAATGTCCTGCATGGCCAGGACAGCCTCGGTTCTAAACCCGCCTACAATGAAATCCACTTTGTCGCGGGTCAAAATCAGTTCCATGGCATTGGTGGCGTCCGTAACGTTCAAAAACTCGTTAGAATCCGCCTTGACGAGCTTGATTTTCATCTTTTTGTCGCCGACCTGGATGCCTCCCCTGGCGTTGATCTTCTCCTCAGCCATTGTGGCACCATTCCAGTGCCCCTTTCCCTGCATAAAATTCATAGGTCCGATAACGCCGATTTTAATGGTATCCGCCCCCCAGGCAGGGAAACTCATGGCCATGACAAAGCTGACACCTAACAATACGATCCAACTGACTGTTGTTTTTTTCATAGCCCTTGCCTCCTTTCGTACATGTGAAGGATTATGGTTTTAAGGTTATGGATTAAAAATGGTTGAAGTCTAATGGATATTGTATTTTTAGTGTCGGTTTCAACACGTTATAACTATATCAAAAAATTTTTGAATGAACCCTAACGTCCATTATGAACCGAATCCCGGTAATTGATGAGACCTTATTTGCCTGGATTGAAAAATTGGAAGTTTGCCGAGCGGCGAATGTGTATTGCTTTTTGTCGTTGACCTTCAAAATGGCCCCCTGGACTTATAATTAAGAGATTAGCCCCTTGGCCGGGGCATATTTTCGTCTGACCTATAACTATGTTATTTGTCCCAGTCCAGTTTAGTGACTTTTCATAAATTGTCAAACTGAAAAAGTCAAGAAAAATTGTCCAAATTTTATATCCTCACTACATTTTTCTTGACGATATTTTAGTTTGTACCATAATATGCGCAATATATCCCAAGCCTCACTAAGAAATCATTCCTTTTTATTTAGAATATAACAAAATAAACGAGGAAACGGGAGGAACTCATTATGAAGACCGAATACCAGACCATAACGGTGGAAATCAGAGAAGGAGTTGCTGTACTCACCATGAATAACCCGCCCGTCAATCAGCTGTCTCCGGATTTCAGCAATGAACTTAAGGAGGCAATCACCGGGGCTTCTGACGACCCGGATATCAAGGCCCTGATCCTAACGGGCACGGGAAAAAATTTCATTGCCGGGGCTGACATTACACAGATTTATAAGGTAAAGGAAAGAGAAACTATCTTGCCTGTAGCCCTGGAGCTGGCCCGTTTCCTGAACGGAATCGAGCAAGGATCCAAGCCCGTGATCGCTGCCATCAACGGGAATGCACTTGGCGGAGGACTGGAGACAGCCATGGCCTGCCATTACCGCGTGGCCGCCAAAGGGGCCAGCCTGGGACAACCTGAGGTACAGATCGGTATTATTCCCGGAGCAGGCGGCACCCAGAGGCTTCCCAGGCTCATCGGCCTTCCCAATGCCCTTGAGATGATAACTGTCGGGAAGCCCATAAAAGCTGAAAAGGCATATTCGCGGGGACTTGTGGACGAGGTGGTGAATCAGGAAGTGCTGCTGGAAACGGCACTAAAGGCTACGCACCGGTTCATTTCCGGAGAACTGAACCTTGGGATGCGAAGGACACGCAACATAAATGACCGAATTCCCAGTGCCGCCGAAAAACAAGCCCTGCTTAACTACTCCAAAATGATGGCCGCTCAAAAGGCCAAGGGTTACATAGCCCCGTTTAAGGCCATTGAGGCCGTTGAAAAGGGTCTCAGTTATGACATCGAGGCCGACATTGAAAGAGAGATCGACCTGTTCTCCGATTGCGCCGTAACCGACGTGGCCAAAAACCTCATGGGCATCTTTCTAAACACCCGGGCCGCAGGCAGACTGCCCCGCATCAAGGGCATCGAGCCCGCTCAAATCAGGAAGGTGGGCATGTTAGGCGGCGGTGTCATGGGCTCAGGCATCGTTAACCTGATCCTCAAGGGCGGTTTCGATGCGGTGCTGTGGGACATAAACGATGAGGCCGTCGAGAAAGCGGTAGCGTCGGTCCGCAAGACCTTTGCCTACCCTATCAAGAAAAAGAAGATGACCCGGACAGATCTGGACCGTATGATCCAGGATCATTTGACCGCCACCACATCCCTGGAGGACATCGAAGAGGTTGACCTTGTCATTGAGGCGGTACTGGAGGACATGAAAATAAAACAGGATATATGGAAGCGGCTTGAGGCTATCTGCCGGGCCGATGCGATCTTCGGGACCAACACCTCGGCCCTGCCAATCACACAGATGGCCTCGGTTCTGGCAGACCCGGGACGGATGATCGGACTTCACTTCTTCAATCCCGCCCACCGGATGCCGCTTCTGGAGATCATTTGTGCTGAAAAGACATCCGATCAGACACTTTCAACCAGCGTAGCCTTTGCGAGGGCCATCAAAAAGGTCCCTATAGTGGTCAATGACGGTCCCGGATTTTACGTGTCCAGGCAGCTTGGAGGACTTATGGCAGGGTTTATGCCCCTGATAGCAGGTGGGCTGGACCCCCTGGTCATCGAGGCGGCCATGGTTGACTTTGGAATGCCCATGGGACCCGCTACCCTGAGTGATCTGACGGGAATCGATATCAATTACCACGTGGCAAAGACCTTTGAGCGGACCATGGGAGACCGCTACCAAATGCATCCCCTCACCGAACTGATCTTTCAGACCGGTTGCTATGGCCGCAAGACCGGTGCCGGGTATTTTGACTACAGCGGGGAAAAGCCTGTGCCCAACCCTAAGGTTTTCAAGGTAATTGAGAATTATTTGAAGGAGAACGGCATTTCATCGAAAAAGATGTCTAATCAGGAGATCGTTGACCTGATGCTGGCAAATGCAATCAACGAGGCCGCCTATATGATCCAGGAAGGGATCTGCGACCGACCCC
>CAZENC010000327.1:0-3877 GCA_964513115.1 uncultured Desulfobacteraceae bacterium
GAAGAAAGGGGGCCCGAAGAAATACGTCGGTTCGGTAAACTTGAAATCGGGCCAATTGGTGTTCATGTCCTTAATCCCGCCTTTGACATAACCCCCGCCAGATACGTATCGGCCATCATTACCGAAAAAGGGATTATCAACCCTCCATACAAGTCGAGAATTAAAAATTTGCTGGAATAGCGTTGATAATGTTCAAACGTGTTCACATCTTGAAGGACATGGGACTCTTTTTTCAGGAATCGAAAATTTGGTTGCTGGATTGTAGATGTCCCTGCTACCTGAGGCGGGCTAGGAACTGCTATACATCTTAGAGCCTTGGCATGTTTTCATCGAACGCGACCTTCAAAACCCTCCTCGTATCGGGTCTTATCCTAAAACGATCATCAAGCCGCAGGCCGCAGACCCAGATTATATTATCTTCATAGGCCATAATAGGGATGCGCACCCTTTCCTCAGTTGGGATTTTGAGGTCCATGAAAAAATCCTTGAGCTTTTTGTGTCCTCGCATACCAAAGGGGATAAACCTGTCTCCTTTCCTGAAATTTCTGACCACAAGAGGATATTTAATGAGATCTGCATCAAGGAAAGCTGTCCACGGTGAACCTTTCATGTCCGGCAGTTCTTCGTTTTCCAACTCCTTAATCGAAATAGTATATCTCAAGTTCTCCAGTTCATGTATGCCCGGCCCCTTAATATAATGAAAGAAATCCGTTATCTGTGTTTTCTCCATCTTACTGAACACTAGTCTATCGTATACTCTCCTTACAATCAGATCATTGGGCAAATCAACGTTGGAATGCGGCCTCTCGCCCATTGCAATATTTTTGACTGCCGCAATATGCCTCAAATTTACCCGCCGAAGATTCCCGCATGTCATCCTCAATGCGACCCTGATAACGTGGTTTTTCAAGGCATCGGGAAGCCTTGTAAAAGCTGGCAGCGGAATAAAGATTTTACTGCCGTCTGTTTCCGACTGTTCTTCTATCCATGTCCTTGCATTCGACACCAGCAGCTTCTCCTCACTCCTCATTATCTCTGCTGTCTGACCTAACAACTCCACAATACGCGGCTGATATTTTCTTAGCTCGGGAAGGAGCTTCAGACGGATCCTGTTCCTCAAATAACCTGTCCTTAGATTGGAAGCGTCCGTCACATAGTTTAGTCCTCCGTGCGAAAGGTAGGACTCAATTTCAGAACGGGCAACTTCAATCAAAGGCCTCACGATTTCATCATCCCTGTTTGGCGGTATCCCTGCCAGGCCTGAGGGACCGCTTCCACGCAAAAGCCTCATAATCACCGTCTCCGCCTGATCGTTAAGGTTGTGGCCAATGGCGATTCTCTGGCCGGAGACTTTCCGTTTCACTTGCCCGAGGAACTGATACCTTGCATTCCTGGCCCTTTCCTCCAAAGAACCCTTTTCTGTGAACATACCGGGCTCCGCCCTTTTTGACTCAAAAGGAACATTAAAGGACATGGCCATGCGTTCCACAAACCGGGTTTCATATTCGTCCTGGTCCGGCCTGAGCCCATGATTAAAATGGGCCACCACGATTCCGATTCCAAGTTCCTCCTTTAATTTACAAAGTATGTCCAGGAGACAAACGGAATCCGGACCGCCCGATACGGCAACAACCACAAGATCACCGGGCGTGATCATATTATATTTGGAAATTGTATGTCTTACCTGTTCTATTGTTTTTTTTACGGCATTCACTTGAAACTCAGAGCCCTTTTCTTCTCTGTTGCCCACACAAAAAATTACCATGCTTTCAATATAAACCCCACCGTTGCAAAAGTCGAGGATGCCGCGGATCTTACGCGTCAAGTTTTAAACGGCATTCCCCTTCCGGCACTCAGCTGTTTTCCAAGTGCCGAACTTCAGGGACCTTCAATTGATTATTTAAAGGATGTCATTAAATCAAAAAAAGCAAATTGCAAAAAAACAATAAAAATCGAAGATATCTGGAGATCCTTATTGTTGATAGATTTATCCACATCAAAGTAAATTCACGAAAGTCTTTGAATTCATTGGCTTATCCGTTCGTTTAATATTTCTAACAAAAACAGCTATTTGCAAACCAGAAAAGCCATTACAAAATATATTCCGATAGTTTGCATTTGTCTAAAAAATGGATTGGGCAAACCAAGAATTGCTCTCATTCACCTTTGACAGCCCTTTCAAAATTACTCTAAAAATATACAATAAATAAAATTTCGGGACTCTTGAACAATTCTGGTAATTTCATATGGAGCCATGGGTTATTTTATTCTTACGCTTTGACAATCTCAACACTATATGTAGTATTCATATTAATAAATCATACAATATTTGGTTGACATTCCTCTAAAAGTGTTGTAGGGGACAAAATAGCAAAAAAGAGAAAGGAATTGTCCTCACCTTAAAACAGAATTCCTCACAAACGGAGATCAGCCATGTGCAATGTCCTGGTTATTGACGATGAACAGATGGTATCGCAAATGCTTCAAGAACTGTTAACTTTCTCCGGATTCAATGTAGAAACTGCCGCGGGAGGCCATGAGGGGCTCCAACTCTTTGAGAAAGGCCTATTTGATGTGGTCATAACTGACATCCTCATGCCTGGCCTGGACGGGCACGCTGTGGCCCGACACATTCGAAAATCAAAAAGACCGCACACGCCGATTATCGCTATCTCGGGAACCCCCTGGCTCTTGGATGAAGATGAATTTGATTCCACCATTCCTAAGCCCTTCGAAATTAAGACCCTTTTAAACACCATTAATAAACTCACATAAAACAATAAAGGGTTAATACTGTTGCCTGGCTATCCCTCAAAAATAATGCCTTGGAGCAGGCCATTACGGCTCCTGGCTATTTTGCTTTTCATACTTGACACACAATCAGGCTGAACCTCATCTTTCCAGCGCGGATATCCACCCCTCCAGACATACTTGATCAAGTCCTGAAATGACGCCCGGGTAAACCTGTAGGCCCCTATACCGACCTCCTGTGCCTTTTCCGCTATAATGAAGGGGATATGCCGTAGCTCTGCATATTCTCCTATTACTCCCTCCACAAATGCCCTGTTCTTAAAACCCTCCGGCCTCTGCTTGAAATCCTCCGGTCTCTCCGGAAACGGGAACCGGCGGTATAACTCACCTATAAAACCTGTATATCTGACCCCGTGAATGGCGCCCATAAGATCCCCGATGTCTTCCGGATCTTCAATATAATAAACCTCCCAGGAGGTTTCGTAGTCGTCCTTCCCATCTTTTTCAGCGATTGCGGAAACATGTTCGCAGAATTCGGTGGCAAAAAAGAAATAATGCTCCAAAAGAAGCATGTCAGATTCAATATTGAAAAAGCCGAAGGCTATTGTGCCGTGACTGATAGAATCAAAGGCCAAGGGCATTGTTTTTCCTCCATATCAGGCTTCAGATCCCTTTACCGGGGAGCACTTCCTCGTTCGGGGTGAATTTTATGACCCTCATCAGGCATTACTATTAGCGATACAGACGCCTTCTGCAAGGAAAAAACCGTGTATAACAGATCCGATTGACAGACGATTTTCAATAATTTATGTTGACGAACTCGAAAAAGTGATTAAGTTTTAAAGTTGGCTTAGAATAACTGCAAAAAGTGTGACCTGCCGCACATAAATTAAAATTCCGCTTTATTTAAGGAGCTAAAATATGTCCCAAAACAGTCAGAGTGAAGCTTTTACAGGAGCCTCCAAATATGTCCTGGACGAAGAACTAGCCAAAATTATTAACATCTCCATGGCCGTTGAAATGCCCCTGCTTCTAAAAGGAGAACCCGGCACAGGCAAGACCATGCTTGCGCACGCCATTGCAGAGGCACTAAACATGAGGCTCATTGTCCTGAACGTCAAATCAA
>CAZENC010000328.1:0-3875 GCA_964513115.1 uncultured Desulfobacteraceae bacterium
GATTTCTGAGTATCGGGGCCGACGATATTGAGCACGCGGATCATGACGGCTCTGCCCCTCCTGATCAGGTTTACCGATACTATTCCATGTTATTGGATGAGATTCCCAATCCGGATCTTCATGTGGGCCATTTTCATGTCACCAGGGGCTGGGGCCTGGCAAACGTCTTGGCCGCGCTTCAGGCCGGCATTGAGATCTTTGAAGGGACACTCGGGGGAACCGGCGGACAGCCGGCCAATTTCGTTGACAGGACACCTGTGCCCGGAACAGGGGCATACTATTACAGGGATCCTAATGTAGTCGGCCTGGTTTCGCTTGAGGATATGTGTGTCATGTTGGATGAGATGGGTATTGATATCGGGGGAATCGATATCGACAGGATATTAGAGCTCGGCACCATGATAGAAAAGACAATCGGCAGAAGGCTCCGTTCAGAATCCATCTTAAACGGCAGGATTCCGAAGGAGCCCAGGGAAGAGTTCAAAAGGCCAAAATTACATTCAGACAAGAAGAAATTCGGCGAAAGGCCCGGCCAGATAATACCGGACGGATGGCCGGAAAAGGGTGAAGTCCCGAAGGAATTACTACAAAAAACACAACCTCAATAATTGGGGACCGGATTCATGCATAAGCAATTTCGTCGACTATCCGGTTTTCCCTGATAATTTGAATTTTTAGGTATTCCTGCGCTTAAACAGTTTATCCACTTCTTCCGGCTTAAATATATCGGCCAAAGGGATAGTAAAGCCCACTTCCGGCTGGTACTTCAAGTAAGCAGGGATAGGGTAGCGAATGCCTTTTCGGTGTGTTTTTTCAAGGCCCTCCACAAGTCCTTCCAGGTGCTCGGCCGGGACTGCCATAAGCATTTCGTGATCCTGGCATGCGGCCCATACCCTGTCTCCATTACCCGGGACCACAATTTTTAAAGCGCTATCAAGATAAGCTCCTATTACACCCTCGGTACAGGAGGCTGCCCTTCCTGAAAAACTGCTCTCAACCGGTTTCCCCGTTTTATAAGTCGCACCATGAATCAGCCTCATCATTTGGGCGGGGTTCACGTAAATGAGTATAACATCCGGTTCAATCTTGGCCCTTTCCAGGGGAGAGTAAACCACTATGGGATGATGGCCCGCTTTAAGGGTAGGCCATCCTGCAAGTGCCTCAGCCGCTGCCTTTTCATCTGATGCGTAGTTCATCGTGATAAGGAAGTGGATGGCTCCCTCCGGATCAGTGACCCTGTCCCAGCCGTATGTGTGGGCTGCGATGGCGCATCCTACATCCTCGCGGGTAAAGGCTACTGTCCAACCATAATGCCTGGCCATGGCTGAACCCTGGCAGGGTGCCATCTTCACTCCCAGGTCTCTAAGCGGCCTTTTTGCTTTATGAGGAATTTCGTTTTCCCTTTCCAGGAATTTCAAGGCCACAGGGAAGGTGGACGGATTCACCAGATTTCTTAATTTCTCGCCTAAACTAATCCATTGTTCCATAAGAGGCCTCCTAACGGACTCATGACCTTGAGCCCGGGCTTGTTAAAGACATGCGTGTAGATCATTATCGTTGAAACATCAGCATTACCTCTCATGCCTGATCCAATATTTTTCCCGATTTTGGACGAAATTTTAGCTTTGAAGGTTCTTTCTTATATGCCATACTAACCTCCAACTAATACTGCATTAAGTTGCATAATACGGTATTATACAGAAAATATATAGCGTTAATATACAGAATTTTTTCTGCTTAATACAATATGTTAGCTATACAACCGAATGATACAAATGAAGAGGAGTTTGAAATGATCATAAGAAATGAAACGGCTTCAGATATTGAGGCAATAGCCGAAGTCACAATAGCTGCCTTCAAGACTCTCCCAATCAGCAATCATACAGAGCAATTCATAATAAATTCATTACGCACTGCAGATGCGCTGACTATCTCGCTTGTGGCGGAAATTGATGGGCGAGTGGTCGGACATATTGCTTTTTCGCCTGTAACAATTTCTGACGGTTCAATAGGCTGGTACGGCCTCGGCCCAGTTTCAGTATTGCCGGAGTATCAGAAGCAAGGCATTGGAAAATCGCTTATCAACAAAGGCTTGTCTTTGCTGAAAGAGTTGGACGGCCAAGGTTGCACTCTTGTGGGTGATCCGAACTACTATAAACGGTTAGGCTTCAGAAATATCCCAGATTTAGTTCATGAGGGGATTCCTCAAGAGGTCTTTCTTGCCTTGTCGTTTTATGAGAAATATCCGCAAGGTATTGTTCTGTTTCACAAGGGATTCTTAGCAAATAGCTAACAACCGCGTCAACTCGGACTGGCAATTCCGCTGCGCTCAATTGCCAGCCGGTTATGCGGCCCTTTAACCGCTAAAAGCCACTGAAATTTTCCTTGAAATTGAGGTTGGTATGATGTAATATCATACCGGAGGTGATAAAAATGACAGCTTCAAAAATAGCAATTACACTAGAAAACAAGATGGTAAAACGGCTTGATATGCTTGTTAAATCCAATTTTTTCCCAAACCGAAGCAAGGCTATTCAGGAGGCGGTAGCGGAGAAATTGAGGCGCATAGAAAAGAGTCGTTTAGCTCAAGAATGCGCTAAACTTGATCCTGATTTCGAACAGTCTTTGGCAGAAGAGGGTTTTACATCGGAGTTGGAAGAATGGCCAGAATATTGAGAGGAGATATCTACTGGGCTGATTTAAATCCAGTCATTGGAAGCGAGCAGGGCGGATTACGCCCTGTTCTCATTTTAAGCCACAATGTTTTTAATGAAAGATCTGGGACTATTATTGCTGTTGCGCTAACAAGTCAACCTCAAAGGGCCGGATATCCTCTGACCTTTGAACTCAGCGACACGAAACTTCCTAAAAAATTATGGGTGAAGATTAGTCAGATCCGAACTCTTTCTGTAAAACGAATTCGAAAAAAAATATCAAAGGCATCTGAGGAAGAACTCGCCATCATAGTTGAAGGATTAAATGAAATAATAAGCGGTTAACATCAGCACTAACAAGGACTGGCATTACGCTTCCTCGCTATCGCTCTCCACCTCCATACCAGCCTGTTATTCTGGGCGGTGCCAGGCATGGCACGTAGCTAGTGAGGTGGAAGTCCTCACACCAGGAATTCGCAGAGCCGAAGGTTAGGAGAAGGACAAGCGCCTTCGCATGAAGCTATGGCGGCTCAAGAGGGCGTCATCGTGCCTGCGCGCTGAAGCGCTATGGCGCGCAAGCGTGAGGTGGTGTTCGCGATAAAAGGAATCGGGGCAGGCTTCCGGAAGTCCAATCCAAAGATGCAGGGCGACGTATCCCGCTTCCAGCGGGATGCAAGCACGTCCACCGGATCTGAGGTGTGGTACACTCGGGACGAGCGGGCACGTGACCGCGAAGTCCTCCATCCGCAAATGGGGTGTGCTTTATAAATCCGGCGTTTATGCACTGAAAGCTCTGTGTCTTACCCCGGAACGTCTGTACAGTGTCCTTAGGTTTATGGACTGAGGGTGGAGCAATTTACCCTGACCGCTGTGCAGAAGTCAGCAGCTTGTCGGGCCGTAGCTCGAAGAGGGAAGGCAGACCTGTGGCGCCATAGCTTTAGCGAAGGCGGATGGTGTGGGAGGGGGACGGCCGCGAGGCCCCTCCCTATCCCGATTAGCATTTTATGAAATAAAGTAATGTTTTTATGGATGAACTGATTCTACTTATAGATGGAAGTGTGAATACTCAGTCAAATATTGGATATGGAGCTTATCTCGCTGTGTCTGAATTTGGACTTTTGTTAGATTCGTTGAGGAGGCGGGTGAAAGTGAGGCGATTTGAGCATACGTCTTCAACGAAACTGGAATTGCAGACTTTATTATGGGCGCTAAGCGATATTC
>CAZENC010000329.1:0-3873 GCA_964513115.1 uncultured Desulfobacteraceae bacterium
ACCTCCTGTTTTCTATAAAAGTCTCAGTTTGTAAGTATACAAGCTACCACAAGGGAAATAGATTAGAAAGACTCACCATTTTTCAGCCCGTTCGCGGGCTTTTGACGAGTCCCTCACGATTAAACCAATAAATTTTTTAGCTCTTTTTTGAGGTTATGGCCTGAAAGGATGTAATCTGTTGCTTGATCCTTGTGCTTTTACACTTGGGGCACCTGATTTTCTTGTTCTCATATTCTGAGATTGTCATAGTAAGGGTGAACTTTTTCCTGCATTTCTCGCACCTGAAATCATAAGTGGGCATTGTGTACACCTCCAGTATGATATGGGTTTGTGGGAAAACCAGTCACAAAGAAATGTTTTTTGCAGATTTGACACCGTATTATTAAACCTCGACATTCAAGCCTTTATCTCTCAAATATTCCTTTACCTCCCCAATTTTCAGGATACGGTAATGAAATACTGAAGCAGCCAGCAGTATCTGGGCTCCACCGGTTACGACGGCTTCGTAAAAATGTTCCAGCTTTCCGGCGCCTCCCGAGGCAACGACCGGTAGATCAACCGAGTCTGAAATGGCCCTTGTAAATTCCAGATCGAACCCGTCCTGGGTTCCGTCACCATCCATACTCGTAGGCAAGATCACACCGGCGCCCAGTTCTTGACATTTTTTGGCCCATCCAACAGCGTCTTTTTCAACCGGCTGGGTCCCACCTGAAACTACCAGTTCAAAACCCGAAGGCATTTCCTTGTTTCTTCTGGCATCAATCGCAACGGTTATTGTCCCTTTTCCAAATTTTTCTGACGCTTGGCGGACTATATCAGGGTTACTAACAGCAGCGCTGTTCATTGATATCTTGCCGGCACCGGCTTGAAGCACAGATTCAATATCTTCCAGGCTTGCTATTCCTCCCCCGACCGTCAAAGGAATGTCTATAACGGACGAAACGTTTTTCACCCATTCCAACCGGGTCTTCCGATTTTCCAGGGTTGCTGCAACGTCCAGCATGGCCAGCTCGTCAGCACCCTCTTCTTGATAAAATGCGGCATTTTCCACCGGGTCACCCGCGTCCTTCAAATCCACGAAATGAATACCTTTGACCACCCTACCCTCTTTCATATCCAGGCACGGCATAATTTTTATTGTCTCCATATGCTATCCTTTCCATATTTATTAAAATGCTGCAAATAAAACCCCTGGGCTTACACCCGTAGTACTAACTAATAGATTAAACGTGACGTTGCATCATTATTATGCTAACCGAAAGATACTCATACACAAACTCACGCTCGTGCTCCTCTGCCTTTTCTTAATACATATAAAAATGTTTTTACCAAGAAAAATCCTGCTATTCAAGCTAAACTATGCGGCAAGCCAAAATCCGAACAAAATCTGATGGGAGTCTGCTTTGAAAAACGGAATGGGGCCCCAAGGGTAAACCCGTGGTCACTCCAAGTTACCCGTCTTTCCATCCTCCGCAGTAGCCTGCTACGGAGGACGGGCGCCTTCAGCTACGACGCGGTTATCCGCCTCAGTTTAGGGGCGACATCACGCCGTAGCATAACGATCATTTGCGCATACATTTACGGGCAATCCCGTAGTCTTCTGCGAAGGCGGATGAAATCTGTTGACAATATCCCATTTTCGCCTATACTCATGTGCTATTTTGGCGTTTTTACAACAAAATTTCCGTATCAATACAAAATAACATCTAGGTGGAAAAAGAAATGAAAATAATTGAATCCCTCAGCTATAATCCCGGCAAGATAAAAGGTGGTTATGCAGACCAGATCCTCAAAGTTGATTTAGGCTCAAATGATATATCACTTATTAACCTTACACCTGGTTTCAAAGAAAAATATGTGGGCGGCCGCGGTTATGCCCTGAAATTGATATGGGACGGCACATCAAGGGATACCCGATATGACAGCCCCGAGAATATCCTTGTTATGGCCAATGGACCACTGGATAATGAACCAAGGTTCCCTGGAACCGGCAAGTTTATTGTTGGCACAATTTCACCGCTCACAGATACTTTTGTCGATTCAAATATCGGGGGGCATTTTGGCCCCACCCTGAAAATCTGCGGGTTTGACGCCCTGGCCATTTCCGGGATCTCAAACAAGGATGTAGTCTTGATCATAGACGCCGACAGGAATGTCATTCAAATCGCCGAGGCGCCCGCTGCGGATGAAAAGACTGATCAGGGAGCATTGTCATATGGTGATGCCCTACTAAAAGAATTTAACAAAGGAGTGCTTGACGAAAACATTGCAGCAGTAACAAACGGTATAGGGGCGACCAACACCAGGTTCGGTATTATAAACAGCCTGTTTTATGATAGGCGTCGGAAAAGGCTGCGTTGCAAGCAGGCCGGTAGAGGAGGTACAGGAACGGTCATGCGCCATAAAGGCCTGAGGGCCGTCATTGTGCGTTCCAGCTTGTCCAGGTTAGGTGTCAATAACCCTGTTGACGATAAAGCTGTCAAGCAGGCAGGTGCAAACCTCAAGAAGGTAATTAGCCAGGCGGATCCGCAACAACTCCGTCTCTCCAGTTGGGGAACGCCCATCCTTGTGGAATATATGAACAAATACCACATCCTGCCTGTACAAAACTACCAGTACGGCCAGCATCCTGATGCGAAAGCCATATTCGCGGATGTCTTTCTTAAGCGCTATTTTACAAAAAAAACACCTGACGGCTGTTATAAGGGATGTAACCTGGCCTGCGCAAAAGGGGCTGAGAACGTCACCTTGAAACATGGTCCTCATGCCGGGAGACAGGTAGGCATTGATGGACCCGAATATGAAACAGCCGGAGCCGTCACGTGTATGGGCATCTTCGATCCCCATTTCATCATGGAATACAATTGGTATTGTGATGAATACGGACTGGACACAATCTCCATGGGCGTTACTGCATCATTTCTAATGGAATGTGTCCAGCGGGGCTATCTTTCGAAAGAAGATATCGGCTACGAACTGGTTTGGGGTAATATTGAAAGCGTTGATCGCCTTGTCCACGAAACGGCTCTCGCAAAAGGATTCGGAAAAATATGCGCTCAAGGTGTGCACCGGGCAAAGGCCTGGGTTGCAGAACAATATGTAGCCAAAACAGGCAAGGCCTTGGATGAAGTTTTGTCAGAACTCGACAAATTTGCAATGGAGACCAAGGGTCTTGAGTTTTCCATGTATATTACAAAGGAGTCATTGGCTCAACAAGGGGGGTATGGATTTGCCCTGAAAGGCCCGCAACATGATGAAGCATGGCTAATCTTCATTGATCAGGTCAATAAAGAGTTACCCACCTTTGAAGCAAAGGCGAAGGCCTTGAAATGGTTTCCTTTAATCCGCACATGGTTCAACGCTGTTGGGCTTTGCAAACTCCCCTGGATTGATGTACGACACCCGGAGGCGGCAAAAACCGAGAACCCGGCACAGAACCAGCCGACACTCGCTTACTTTGTTCAATATCTTAACGCAACGGTCGGCTGCAATAAGTCTCTTCAGGACGTTCTGGACGATTCAGAACGACTGTACCTGTTACAAAAGCTTATTAATATCCGTCACGGCAAGGGAACCAGGCTGAGTGACAAAATCCCTCTCAGGGCTATGGGCCCCGCCTTTTTCAACGAGTATCAAGACAGATCCGACTATTACGATGAATGGTTGGCAGATCAAGTGGGTGAAAAGGAAGTGCCTAAAACCCCTGAAGCAAGACACCTTCTGGTCACCAAACTCAGGGAAAATGCGTACAAGCACCTCTGTGATGCGGTCTACCAACATAAGGGATATACGCCTGATGCCATACCGCTGCCCGAAACACTTGAAAAATTTGATCTTTTAGATGAACAGGCCGTGGATCTGCTCAGAGAATTC
>CAZENC010000330.1:0-3846 GCA_964513115.1 uncultured Desulfobacteraceae bacterium
TGTATATTCCCCACCAATCTGGATAGGGATTCCACGGGAAAGCGGATAAGGATTCCACATCAATCCGGATAACAATTCCACGCCAAAACGGATGACCATTCCACGGTAATCCGGTCACATACTACAAAAAATACGACGCAGAATAACCATGATAATCTGTACCTCATTCTAACAAAGCTGAGGAGGTACAGATGTCGAGAAAGAGGATTTCAATGAGAAAGATAAAGGAAGTTCTGCGTTTACGATTTGAAGGTGGATTATCATTTGATGCTATTGGTCAAAGCTGTAACATAGGTCATACGACTGTCGGAGAATATCTCAGGCGGGCGAAGGATGCAGGTCTTAGGTGGCCCTTACCGGAGGATATGGATGATTCGGCATTGGAAAATCTTTTATATCCACGATCTCTTTGTCGGGACACCGACCGTCCTGCCCCGGACTGGGAGTATGTCCACAAGGAGCTCAAGAAGAAAAATGTTACACTTTTTCTGGTATGGCAGGAATACAAGGAAACCTATCCTGATGGGTATGAGTACAGCTGGTTCTGCAGGAATTACAAAGAATGGTCCGGCGCAATCGATGTCACCATGCGATTTAATCATAGGGCTGGAGAAAAACTCTTTGTTGACTATGCGGGGCATACGATCCCCATTATTGATAAAAGGACAGGAGAGATCAGAGAAGCCCAGATCTTCGTTGCAACCCTGGGCGCCAGCAACTACACCTACGCGGAGGCTACCTGGACACAGTCTCTTGCTGACTGGATAGGATCCCATACCAGGGCATTAAGATTCCTGAAGGGTGTTCCTGAGATCATAGTCCCGGATAACCTTAAGAGTGGAGTCAACAAGTCCTGTAGGTACGAACCGGACCTTAATCCCACCTATCAGGACATGGCCTCACACTACGGGTGCGCTATCATCCCGGCCAGGATAAGAAGCCCCAAGGATAAAGCCAAGGTCGAAACCGGTGTAAAGACAGTGGAGCAATGGATACTGGCACGAGTCCGCAATATCCAATTTTTCAGTCTGACTGACTGTAATAAAACCATCAGAAAACTGCTCGATGATCTCAACAGCCGGCCTTTTCAAAAGATGTCCGGAACACGAAGATCCATGTTTGAGGATCTGGATCGGCCTGCCCTAAAACCATTACCTTGTGAACCATATACCTACGCGGAATGGAAAAAGGCAAAACCCCACATAGATTACCATATCGAGGTTAAAGGGTTCTATTATTCTGCTCCCTATCAGTTGGTAAAAAAAAAGATGGAAGTAAGGATCACACACAATACCATAGAAATCTTCTATAAAGGAAAAAGAGTGGCCAGCCACATGAGATCATACGACCCATCAAAAAGATACAGTACAGTTCGGCAACACATGCCCACATCCCATCAAAAGTATCTGGACTGGACCCCACAAAGAGTTATCCGATGGGCATCCACGACAGGAACAGCAACTGCTCAGACAATGAAGATTGTCATGAAAAGCAGGGCTCATCCCCAGCATGGTTTTAGGTCCTGTATGGGAATAATGAGCCTCGGGAAAGAATATAGCCAGGATAGATTAGAGGCAGCCTGTTCACGGGCGTTGGCCATCGGAAGCCCCTCGTATAAAAGCATCCAGGCCATCCTGAAAAAGGGCCTCGACAGGCTGCCGCCGCAAAAAGAAGTCCCGCAACAGACCTCTTTTATTACCCATTCTAATATCAGGGGTCCGGAATATTATCACATAACAAAAGGAGAAAATAATCATGTTGATTCACCCGATCATTGATAAACTTAAAAACCTAAGGCTCAACGCCATGGCTCTTAGCCTGGAAGAGCAGATGCAAATGGCTGACATAGAATCCCTTTCCTTTGAGGAACGTCTGGGGTTGTTAGTGGACAGAGAAGCTACTGACAGAGAAAACCGCCGGCTCACCACACGGCTTAAAAAAGCCAGGCTAAGGCACAATGCCTGCATAGAGGATATAAACTTCCGCCATCCACGGGGACTGGACAGATCTTTAATGATCAAGTTGTTTACCTGTGACTGGATAAGGGACGGCAACAATCTGCTCATTACCGGACCCACAGGAACAGGTAAGACCTTCCTTGCATGTGCCCTGGCACAGAAGGCTTGCAGGGATGGCTACACTGTCCAGTATATCAGGATACCCAGAATCTTTCAGGAACTGCATATTGCCAAGGGCGATGGGCGATATGGAAAAATATTGAAAGATTTTGCTAAAACAAAACTCTTACTCTTTGACGACTGGGGCCTCACCAAGATGACAGATGAAAGTCGGCATGACCTCCTTGAGATCCTGGAAGACAGGCATGACATCAGTTCGACGCTTATCACCAGCCAGTTCCCAATAAATAAATGGCATGATCTCATCGGAGACCCAACTTTGGCTGACGCAATTTTGGACAGGATTATTCATTCAGCTTATAAAATAGATTTGGAAGGAGATACTATGAGAAAGAAAAAATCGGTTGACTAATTATGCGGCTTAGGTGAGTATTTAAACCTCTGCGTCGGTTGGCTTATTATGTGGCCTTTTTTCATGGTTTCACTATCCGCTTTTACGTGGAATCGCCAGCCGCTTTCCTGTGGATTACTCATCCGGATTCCGTGGAATATACAGTCCAACCAGCTCTTTCAAAGGCTTTTACTACCTTTGCAGGTTTTAGGTTATGGATGCTTGCCATTTATCCTGAAGCCCTTTTATCTGCCTTCATTTCTGCTAAGACTTCAAGATGACCATTAATAGCGTCTTTTATCATCTCTAAGGCTTCCTCTATTGTATCTCCTTGAGAATCACAGCCTGGAAGTGTTGGACATTCTACCCAAAACCCTCCGTCTTCCAGATCGGGATGTAAGATTACCTCGTAAGAATCGCCCATAACTCTAATCTTGTATTTTCTCTCCTTGCTTATTCTTTCTACTTCTCCCTTAAGCTCCTCAATAATTTCACCTATGGCAATAGACATCACCATTTGACCTTTAGAGAGAGTATCAAGAATAACTCCTTTGTTCTCTGATATTACAAAGATAGTCTCGCCATCTGTTATCAACCTCATTTCTGCTAATGGTTTCTTTGTTTCTGGAAATGTTTTCTTGAGGTAATTTATACTCTTTCTTATCTTTTGAACGCTTAGCCCCTTATCCTTCAGGGTTTTTGCAACCTTCAATTGAACTAAATCTTTAAAAGAGTATAACCTTACAGAGCCATACCCAGAAGCCTCCTAGATAGAAGGTTTAATAAAGTGAATCCTATCCCAATAGTCAATTTGCCTTTTAGTAATCCCTGTAATATTACAAACTGTTTTAGCGTTGAAATCCATGATATTACCTTTTTTGAATTTATAATTACATTAATGTATTTATAAAAGAATAAAATGATCTTGTCAAGAAAAAATGTGACAAAATGTGGCAGTTTTGTGACAAAAATTAATAGTAGTGACTTTGGGGTCAGACCAAAAAGATAGAAATAAATTCAATAAGTTGGATTATGAAATACGGTGATTTTAGGCCTTAGAAGCACTTTTTGGACCCCAAACACATGCTTTTAAGAAAAGAAAAAAGGCGCTCTCTATGAAACAAGGTGCTACTCCAGTTTCTATGCAATGCCGAGCTATTAGCACGGTCTGAGGGCGGCCAACCAAACGCTTCGCTCATCTCCCTGTGCTCTCGGCGCTGCGTGACTCGAGAACACAGGGCTCGAGCTGCGTATTCACCTGCCAACCAACCCCTTCGGGGCCGTTGGCAGGTTGCGCTGTGCTCAGCCCGCCCATTAGTGCAAAGACAAGGGGTCAGCCCTTGACTCGGGACAAAATTAAGTTAATTTCATATCTAT
>CAZENC010000331.1:0-3814 GCA_964513115.1 uncultured Desulfobacteraceae bacterium
AGGCGAGGGAAAAGATAGGAGATTTAGCAAAGGATGATTTTGATCTTTTGATTTATGCCCTTTATCCCACTACGGGCGAGCAGTTTCTGAAATGGAAATACGGGATAGAAGAGAGGCCGGCCGAGGTTAAGCCGAAGACCCTGGAGGATATCCGTAAAGAGGACGAGGCTATGGCCGCTGCCATAGAACAGGTGTGTAAAACAGGTTAAGTCAACTATGCCAAAAATTGATTTGGATTCGAATAGTTAGGGAGTAATAAGTGTTTATTACCTTTGAAGGCATTGAGGGATGTGGAAAGTCAACGCAGGCAAGGCGCCTTGTTAATCGTTTGAGGGATTCATCGGTTCCCCTGGTCTTTACGCTTGAGCCCGGAGGGACAAGGGTGGGAAGTGATATCAGGAAAATACTATTGGATTCCAGCAATAGAAGCCTGTCGCCTTTGGCAGAGCTTTTTCTCTATGAGGCTGACAGGGCCCAGCACGTTGAGGAAAAAATCAGGCCGGCACTTGAACAGGGGAAATGGGTCGTGTGTGATCGTTTTTTTGATGCGACAACGGTCTATCAGGGCTTTGCCCGGGGGCAGGACATGAAACTAATCAGGGAGTTGAATGAAAAGGCATGTTCCGGGATTCGGCCGGATATGACGTTTCTTATTGACTGCCCGGTGGAAATAGGACTCAAAAGGGCCTTGAAACGGAACGAGGGAGTTCCGGAGGTTGGCCAGGATCGGTTCGAAAGAGAAGAAAAGGATTTTCATGAGGCTGTAAGGCAAGGGTATCTAACAATGGCTAATGAAAATCCTGAAAGAATTGTGGTAGTGGATTGCAAGCTTAACGAAGATGAGCTGGAAGCAGTGATTTTTGAGCACGTCAGGCCTTTTATATGAAAACTATTCCCGTTCCAATGGGCTGTGTGCGCGTGTTCATGAAACACTGAAACTCAGATATCATTTTTGTATCTATCAAGAACACGCAGAGGACCACGGGCGTGAGCCCGTGGGTATCTATGAGTTGAATTATATGTTGTTTTCTAAAATACTTGGCCAGGAAAGGGCCAAAAGGATTTTAAAACAGGTGATTGCCAGGGAAAAGATACCGCATGCTTATCTTTTCACAGGAATTCCGGGGATCGGAAAGACAAGTATGGCCATGGCCTTTACACTGGCGTTGAACTGTGATTCTCCGGTTGACGGAGACGGCTGCGGCCGCTGTCTCTCATGCCGTATGATGATGGGGGGAAACTTTCCGGATTTCTTGTCCATTAAGGTCCCGCCTGACAGGAATAACATTTTGATCGAACAGATAAGGGAGCTTAACCGCAAACTCAGTTTTGCTCCTTACGCCAAATACAGGGTGTGTGTCATTTATCAGGCAGAGTCGATGACAGATGAAGCGGCTAACTCATTTCTCAAGACGCTGGAGGAGCCTCCGCCGGGCAATATTTTAATACTAAATGCCAAGGAACCCCGTAATTTGTTGCCGACCATTGTTTCACGTTGCCAGCGTGTAGCGTTCCAGCCCCTCCCCGCAAAAGATATGGTAAATTGGCTCGTTAAAGAAAAAGACCTGAACGAAGAAAAGGCAGAGATGCTGGCAAGGATATCCGCTGGGAGCTTGGGCCGCGCTCTTACAATGTGCGGGGGTAATTTTCTTGATAAGAGACAGCAATGGCTCTCAAGACTTATCAATCTGCCCGGCCTTTCCAGGGAAAAGGGCTTTGAAATGGCAGTTGAGTGTGCAGAGGAGGCCAAAAAAATGGATCTTGACACGTCCGAGGAAGGTGAAGCCGGGGTTCTGGACATGCTTGCCATGTGGGAGAGTTGGTACCGTGACCTCCTTATTATCAACTCGGGAGACCTGACTGACCTGCTTATGAACATAGATTTTTATGATCAGTTGAAAAATATTGTTAAATATTTTAGAATAAATAGTTTAATTGACAGTCTTTTTACCATTGACCGGGCTCGAAGGGATTTGAAAAGAAACAGGAATACAAGGCTGGTGATGGAACATACCGTGCTTGGTTTAAGGCGCCTTGTCGGTGTGCGTGGCGCAAAGAGCATTGCGCAGAGAGCATAGTGAGGGAACAACACAAGCTTGCTCAAACATAAGAAATTGCACCGGGGAGAGCTTTAGGCGCTATTTGCGGTTTATCCGGGCGAAGCCGACTATTTATGACAGCCCAAATGACCCGGTTTGCAAAACTGAAATTAAGGGTTAACCATGAACAAGATTGTTGGTATCCAATTTAAGACCCACGGAAAGGTATATGATTTTGAATCCGGACACTTTGTCTTAAAAAAGGGAGACAAAGTGATGGTAATAACCCAAGAAGGGCCAGCTATCGGCTGTGTTTGTTGTGCGCCTCAGGTCCGGCCAGTCGATATGCCCAAACGGCCCCTCAAAAAGGTATTTCGCCTGGCGACTGAAGAGGAAGTTGATAAGTATGAAAGAGGTCGCGGATTTGAAGATACGGTTTATGACTATTGTTACCGGAAGATAAAGGAAAAAACGGTTCCTATGTGCCTGGTATCGGTTGAGAGGATCTTTGATGGCAGCAAAATTGTAGTATATTTTACGGCAGATGGAAGAGTGGACTTTCGTGATCTGGTTAAGGATCTTGTCGGTAAATTTCGGACCAGAATCGAAATGAGACAGATCGGAGTTCGTCACCAGGCCAAGATGGTCGGAGGGCTTGGGGCGTGTGGCCGACCCTTATGCTGTACGGCCTTTTTGGACAGTTTCGCCCCCGTAACAATAAAGATGGCAAAGGAGCAGAACATTTCTCTTAATCCGAGCAAGATTTCAGGGATGTGCGGGAGGCTGATGTGTTGTTTGAACTACGAGCGTGAATACTATGACAGGATCAAGAAAGATCTGCCCAAAATAGGCAGGAAAATTTTGACGGAACTGGGAGAAGGCAAAGTTATTCGCCAAAACATTCTGAAAGAGTCCCTGACCGTGGTACTTGAGTCAGGGGAAGAAGTTGAAGTAAAAGCCCGAGATTTTGTGCGGGAAAGCCTGTTCATGAAAAAATCGAAAAGGAGCAAGTAATTATGGATCATCTCCAAATTGGTTGGTGATCCTATCGGGATTCAAGGCGCCGAGCATTCCAGTGAAGTGCTTAAGAACTATAAGGATCATCACGGGAATCTGTGAACCCTCGAATCCTGCAGCTTCTGGCTGTGGCAGGCGGGATTTTTCCCAACCAATTGGGAGAAGAACTTTTTTTTAATCATCACCAATAATTCGTCTCGAAAATTCTAACTATAGCGGGACGGAGCGAAGCGGAGCCAAGTTCATTGCAAAAAAAATTCTATGTGACCACACCCATATATTACGTAAATGCAGAACCTCACATCGGACATGCCTATTCAACAATTGTGGCTGATGTGCTGAACAGGTTCTATAAGCTTTGCGGATCTGAAACATTCTTTCTCACAGGTACGGATGAACACGGAGATAAGATCGCTGCTGCTGCAGAGAAAGCCGGGCAGACGCCAAAGGAGTACGTTGACCGGGTCAGTGGTTTGTTCAGGGCACTCTGGCCCAAGCTGAATATAAATAACAATTATTTTATCCGTACCACGGACCAGGATCATGAGGAAACTGTTAAGCTTATCCTGCAGAAAGTCAAGGACAACGGGGATATCTATTTCAGTGAATACGAGGGCCTCTATTGTTTTGGTTGCGAAAGATTTTTCACGGAGCGCGAACTTGTGGATGGCAAGTGCCCCGACCATGAGACTGAACCCGAGCTGATCAAAGAGTCAAACTATTTCTTTCGAATGGGCAAGTACCAGGACTGGCTGATA
>CAZENC010000332.1:0-3768 GCA_964513115.1 uncultured Desulfobacteraceae bacterium
AGTGTCGCAACTCAGAACGAGATACCGTATTGGCGGCGATTTTTCTATGTGCTTTCTACATCAAAAACATGAACCACTATAATTACCCCGGCATTTGCCGGATGAACCATTTAATACATGGTATTCGCGGCCCTGCCATAAATGAGAGACATATTTAATTTACTGGTCAGGGAGGCATATGCTCATTGACCCCTGACAATTCTTAATGTATATTTTCCGCAATATCCTGTGTGAGAGTTTTTATTATTAACTTCAATTTTACTAACCCCAAGAGGGGGACATATGGCCTGAATATCAAGACCCTGTTTCTCATGGAGAGCGGGGTTTTGTGTTGATTGGCTCAAAAGGAGGAAAAACAGGGGGAATAGAATGGACAAGAAAAAGATATGGTTTATTTCGATACTTGCGGTTCTATTTTTTGTTCAATTGGGTCCTCAGTCTTTTGCAGCTGACAGCACTAGTTCTCGTGCCACACTCAGTGGACTGAGAGGTGTTTATGTCAAGATTGAAGGGTTAGGATCGGAAATAGTCAAAGCAGGGCTCACACAAAAGCAGATTGAGGAAGACGTCAAGCAAAAACTCGATTCGGCGGGTATCAAAGTACTATCCGACACGGAAGGTCTCCGCCAGTTTGCTAATCCTTATCTCCATGTGAAGCCAAGGATAAGGAAGACAAAAACCGGTTTATACCTTTGCTTTATAACAATTGAGTTTGTGCAAGATGCCCGGCTTGCAAGAAATCGAAGTATTTTAAGGCCTGTACCGACCTGGTCAGTCGGGGTTGAAGGCGCTGTTTATAAAAATCTTTCTGAAAAGGTCAGAAACCACATAAAGGCTCTTATGGACAGATTCATAGATGCGTACTTGTCCGTGAATCGGAGATAAGGACGTCTCTATGCAGTTCCAAGGCGGAATTGATCTCAAACTTACTATGGAGAATACAAGATCACCCCAAATTGAGTCATAATTTTTTCAGAAGTCAAAAGATCTGAAACTGTCTGTATTCGTAAAATTGAAATGGCTTAAGACTTAAGGCATAGCTTCCTTGCACCTTGGGCCATTAGCCCCGCCTGCCGTCCGGCGGGCAGGCTTGTGCCTGGATGCAAATGTGGGTTATATAAGGCCTGCGGACTAAATGTTTTAAGTGAACGAAAATATGATACAAGACACTAGGTTTTAAAGAACTGCGTCCTATCGGCCTTTATTTCTTATGCTATTGCAATCGATTAACACAGGCTGATCTGTTTTTTTGTGCGTCCCCTTTGCCTCAAAACATTTCTGGTCCGCGCTTATAATTTCAATGGTTACCTCCGGATTACCCGGAGTGAATTTAAGGTTCGTGATATTGCGGGCATATCGGTTGTATTCACCGAAATAGGCTTCCTGAGCTACGCGAAAATTATTCAATTCAGATATCACAGCGTGTTGATATGCCCTGTTTCTATAGGTTATGAACTGCGGGATTGCAATGGCAGCGATAATGCCGATTATGGCGATAAAGAACATAAAGCCAACGAAGACTATTATTAGTATTATGGCTGTCGAACCGCCGGGCTTGTACTTTTCCTGAAGTTTTTCCGTGCTGGTGCATGCATAGACAATAAATTCAACAAGCGCGATCAAACTCGGAATGCCCGTCCAGAAAAATACAAAATACAAGACGCCCTGCCAGTACTTCCCAATATAGAATTTGTGACCCCCGATTCCGCCCAAGAAGAAAGTGAATAACAGCAATGCCGCTTTGCTCAACTCCGCCTGCTGCCTTACGCCGCACCTGGGACAGATGACGGCCTTTTTCTTAATTATTTCTCCGCAGGACGGGCAGATTTTTTCGTCCTGCGCCGGCTGTTTTCGAACAGTATTCGAAGTTTTCACAATCTCAGGACTTTCCTGTCTCTGCAGGTAGCAAATTGCCCCGGCCCTTTTAAAGGCATTTTTTAGCCTTTCACAGGTCTCACGGTCTGCATCTTTTTTTATTACTATTAGTTTTCCGGAAAACAGTTTTTCTATCGTCGTGATATCGGCCTTTAAGACAGATGCGAGCCTTTTTTTGACATTATCAAGGTTTTTGCCGTCAGCGATGTCGCCTTTGAAAATAACTCGATACTTTGTATTGCTCATTGGATGCTCCGAATACCCGGGTTGTCTTTTTGGGGATACTGATCGGTTTTGGATTTGGGATAAAGCGTATCTATATTAGATTAGATTGGCTGAGTGGGTCAAGAAAACTCTAATCCCGGTGGTAGGTCACTTTAAAGTAATTGTGAGAAAGTAATTAATGTATGCCCCTGAGTGACACAACCTTTAAGGGTAGGACAATAAGCAACTATATAGCCATCCATTCCTTTTTCTAATACGATTTTAAGTTTCATACCTGTCTCCATTTTTTTTATTTTTCCGTTTTTTTAAACACTATCATAAATGAAATAGTCTGTCGAGAGCCCAAAGGCTGCCGCCAATTTTTTCAATATCTCAGGTCCGGGCGATGCTTTCCCGCAAAAGGAGACATTCTATAATGGATTAAACAGCGGTTCAAGAGAGGTGTCATCTACTGTTTTTATTACCGCTTCAATTCTGGATTCTGCCTGCCCGCCATCCGGCAGGCGGGGATTCTGACTTCTGAACAGTCACTCATCCAGACCCAACAACCCTTTTGCTAAAGACAAAACCTCGTCCGGGTCAAAGGGTTTGGTCATGTATTTGAGTGCCCCGCAGTCCATTCCCTGCTTTCTGTCTATCTCTTGCCCTTTGGCCGTAAGCAGAATAATATTTGTTTCATCAAAGGCGGGGTTACCTTTGACGGTTCGACATACCTCGTAGCCGTTCATCTTCGGCATCATAATGTCCAAAAAGACCACCTGAGGCCTTTCCGCTTGAATCAGGGCTAACCCCCCCCTGCCGTCCGAAGCGCTGAAGATTTCAACGTTATGCTCCTCTTCAAGTTCTTCCAGAGTCTGCTCAAGCAGGGAGCGTATGTGTATTTCATCGTCGATAATCGCTATCTTATAAGACATGAGTTACACCTCGCTTTAATAGATTAAAAGAAAGGATTCCAGGATTCGAGGATTCAAGGGGTCAAGGGGGAGTGAAATGTGGAAGAGCAAACGTAAATTTGCTTCCCCCATCAATCTTGGATTCGGCACATATACGCCCGCCATAACGTTCTATGATCTGTCTGCAAATAGCCAGACCCAGGCCGGATCCCTTGGGCTTGTCTTTGAGTGTGTCGCCTTTTGTAACCTGATGAAACTTGTCGAACACTTTATCTATATCGCCGGGCGGAATCCCTATTCCCGTATCATGGACACTCACCTCAACCCATCCGTCAGCCCTGGCAGCGGCATCCAAATCAACATGTCCCTTTTCAGTGAATTTGGCGGCGTTGTTGAGCAGATTGATGATTACCTGAACGAGGCGGTCCGGATCAGCCTTAATAAGGGGTAGGTCCCGGGGTATATTCGTGGAAAATTTGACTTCCGGCCGCTGGGCAAACTGACCGCTCGCAGCCTGAACAGCCTGCTTTATGGCTTCACCCACCGGAAAGACCTCATCCCGCCACTCGAAGCGTCCTGATTCGATCTTGGCAAGGTCCAGGACATCATTTATCAGTCTGGTCAGACGCTCTCCTTCCCGCATGATGATATCAAGGTTTTCGATTATTCTTTTGGCCTTTTTCTCCGCTCTTTCGTTGTTTCGTGCTATTGGAACAAAGTTTTTTGAAAAGTCCTTTCTGATGAGCTTTGCAAAACCGAGGACCGATGTGAGAGG
>CAZENC010000333.1:0-3743 GCA_964513115.1 uncultured Desulfobacteraceae bacterium
AGTGCCAACCCGGGGACATTCTTGAATATAAAAATCACGAATAATCAGAAACTAACACTTGTATGGCCTCCTGAAGTCAATGGGTAAACGAATTCATTTTTTAGAAGGCGGTGGGGGACTCCAAAAGGTTGTCTCAAAAGACCTTGATTTTGAATAACTTCATGATTATTATGCACACAACAAATTTATGACGCCTGAGCGTATTGAAAATAGGAAAAGAAAAACCATAATTGATTTTTTCGAAAAGCTAAAGTATGAAAATAATTTCACAGTAGCACAACTTCTATCGCAAACCCAAGGACGCATTTATGAAAAACGGTCCGTATCATTTTATTCCGACCGATCAACAACGTCCCCGCGAGCCACAGGAAAATTTTCAGGAACTTGAGGCCTTAGAGCTTTACTGCCCTAAATGCGGTCGCGCCGTTCCTGTAAGAAAATTCCTGCTCCTGGTCCTGCCCGAGGGTGATAAATATGAATACCGATGCCAGCACTGCGGAACCAAGGTGGGCGACAAGACCAATCGCTCTGGACAGTTTTACGGTATCCTTAGAGGTTGAAGCTGAAAAAGAGCAGGTCTTTACCCTATAGGAATTAGCAAAGGAGGATCATGAAAATAAAAATCACATTTCTATCATCAGCTATTTTCATATTGCTTAGCCATGCCCTTTTCTGCCTCCCGGCATATCCTGAGGAGAGCGTTAAAAACGTTGCAGTTCTTCCCTTTACCATGAACTCTGACCGTGATCTAACCTTTCTTCAAAAAGGCATTATGGATATGCTCAATTCCCGGCTGGCCTGGAAGGACAAGGTCAAGGCCATGGAATACCAGACCGTCAAGAACAAGGCCGCCCAGTTTGGAGGTCCTATTGACAAAGAGACCGCACTGAAAATCGGCAGGGAACTGAATGCGGATTACGTAGTCATGGGCAGCCTGACCGTCTTCGGCCAGAGCGTGAGCATCGACGCCAGGATTCTGGAGGTATCAAAGGGAGAGGAACTGGTCACGGCCTTTAATCAATCCAAGGGAATGGATGATGTAATACCCACGGTAAATAAATTTGCCCAGGATATTAACGCCAAAATAATGGGCAGATACGTCAGGCCTCCGGTTTATGCCATGAAATCCGAGACAGAAAAAAAACGCGCCGGCCTTATCAAGGTGCAAGACAAACTGGAAGCGGGAGACGCAGACTATGTTCAGAACTTCAAGTCCGGCATTATAAGTATTGACGTAGGGGATGTGGACGGCGACGGAAAAAACGAACTGGTATTTATCGACAGCCGCACCGTTTATATTTATAAATGGAAAGAAAACACTTTGGCGCTTTTCAAATCCATCAAAGGAAATATTACCTCTGACTATGTCTATGTTAGCGTGGCGGATATGGACGCCGATGGGAAGGCCGAGATCTATGTGAGCAACCTGACCGAAGCACGCCTCTCTTCCTTTGTCCTTGAATGGCAGGGTAGTACCTTCGTTAGTATATGCAAGCGTGAGCCCTGGTTTCTGCGTATAACGGATATCCCCGGCAAGGGTCAGGCCCTTATCGGTCAGGAAAGAATAGTAGGCAAAGGTTTCAGCGGCACCGTCTATCTTCTAAAACGCGAAGGAAGTCGTCTATCAAAAGTTGAGGCCCTTGACCTGCCTCATATGGCCAATATCTTTAATTTTGTCCGGGGAAAAATCACGTCTTCCGGTAATGATACGGTAGTACTTTCTCCCGGTACCGAATATCTCTTCATGTTTGACTCTGAAGGCAACGAGATATGGCGAAGCGAAGAGGAGTTCGGTGGTTCCGACACCCATATGACTTTCCCCGGGACCGCCCCCGGGGCTGAGAAATGGATCCATCTTTCATCTCCCATACTTCTTTGGGATATCGACAAAGACGGCCGTGACGAGATTGTGATCTGCCAGAACAAATCATCTGTCGGGCGCATGTTGGAGAAAGAACGATTCTTTACAAGCGGGGTTGTACATTTCCTCCACTGGGACAAGGTGAATTTTTCCACTAAATTGAAGACAAAAAAAATGGGAGGGCCTATCTCCGCCTACGTAATAAAAGATGTGGATAACGACGGCAGTCCGGAGCTTCTCATGTCCGTCGCAGGCCGGCCCTCAGGTAAGTGGAAGCTTTTAAGCAGAAAGACAAACAGGGCCCAGATAGTCATGTACGAACTTGATTGATCAATGTTGACGGCTTCGTAAAAAAAGGCCCTCCTTCCGCAAACCGGAAGGGGGGCCTTTCTGTTTCTTTACCCTCGTTCCTTTGCTATTCGAAGGAACGCGAGACTGGTTTTTGTTTAGAATACGATCTGGAACTGCACACCGATTACGGTCTGGCTACCCAAATCGCCGTTTGCCGGATTAACCACGCCGTTTTGCTCAAACTCGCCATAGTCATAGTAAAATATTTCCGGCCGGATGATGAAGGTCTTGGCCACTGCAATGGGAACACTAACGCCATACATGTACCTGGTATTATTCCACCTGGCGGCCTGGGCAACACGATCATCGTTATTCACCCTCTGCAGACCGTAGATTAAATGGATCGTTGCAATGGGATGCGCCTTCCATGCAAGGTCCGCCCAGAAGCCCAGAAACTCGGTGTCGGCCACCTGCGTGAATACATTACCGCTGGCGTCAGTTACATTGTCAAACTGCGCTCCAAGAACCGGACCAGAACCCGGGTGGTATACACCGGCTGTGTAGCTTCCATTACCCAAGTTCTCACCATAGTTGATCTCCGCAGTGAGAGAAATGGGACCGCCCGTTGCAAACTTAACCGGCAAGGACAACAGCCAGACATCGATATCCGCGTCGTCACCTTGGTAGTTGGCACACTGTGGATCCCATTCATACTGCACCTTATACCATGAAAAGCCCGGGGCAAGTGAAAAAGCGCCCAGGGACACGGAAAAGGTGGCATCAATCCTCGGAATGGTATTTTCCTCATCCCTTGCAGCCCAGGAACCCTGCGCACCATTCACATTGGGAGTGAATATGGCCACTGCAAGGTTGGCCGTCTCGCCCAGCTTGGTATCCAGCCGTATACCTTCCTTACGGTCATTACCGGTGTTACCGAACCCGTAACCAACCGCGTGAAGCATAGTATTACCTGCCAGGCCAGCCTGCATAAGCCCTTGTGCACGCAGACCCATCAACTGTTGAGGCACATATGGGGAGACCACCTCATCCTGCTGGCCCACGGTCAGCTTGAACATGGGGTTGATCTGCCACCATCCATAGGCATAACGGGTATTGACCACCTCATTCCCGCCTTCCTCGCCTCTGAGACCGATCTCAATGTGCATTCCCACATCACCCGCATCATTTACCCACTTACCGTAAAGACGTGTGATGTCGGGAACATCAATGCAGAACCAGCTCCTGGAGGCATCAACGGAATTGGCCACCGCGAACCCGGATGTATTTCTCTGGAAATGCTCATCATTCAAAACATACATGGTATCCACGAATACGATACCGCCCACATGCACCTTGGCCATGACCGGCATTGCATACGCAACAATCAATAAAGCAGCAAGTGCAAACAAAAATATCTTCTTCATTACTCTCTCCTCCTAAAAGTGTTTGTTGTTAAGTTACCGAAAAAACAAATTATCCCGAACTACTCAAATATTCACCTCCCTTCTCTTGGAAATTTCTCACCGGGCATACCTCCCCCTGAGTTTATGAATATGACCGTTTATCAACATAAAAAACAAATGTCAAGGAT
>CAZENC010000334.1:0-3741 GCA_964513115.1 uncultured Desulfobacteraceae bacterium
GCTCACCCCGAATTCAACGGTACATCTCATTTTAGGATTGATGATGCTGTAGTTGGTGATTGTCATCTCGTCCAGCTTGGCGTTCGGTATTATGAGCCTCTTTTGCTGCCAGGTTCGAACAATGGTATGGCGCAGCGTTATGTCTTCCACGGTGCAGTAGTCACCTTCTATTGAAAGATTGTCTCCTATACGAATGGGCCTGTAGACTGCAAGGGAAAGCCCCGAGATCAGATTCGCCAGGGTGGATTTTGCTGCGAAACCAATAACAAGGGCGGTAATACCGGCACCGGCAACCAGCGTGCCCATCAATGCCCTGAGGCCGGGCACAAGGCTCGCGTAAGTCAAGGCTGCTATGAGGAACAATAATAGATTCTTGAGGCGTACCATGTAACGGACGACCGTATCATCCACCTGCCTTTTGAAACGCCCCATCACCCAGTTGGCCCTCTGGATCAAGCGTGTGGTAATAATGCAGGCAACCCAGGCAATAATGATAATAAATAGAGCCAGGGCCGCTGCTCCCAGGCCGGTACCGGGATCAATGAGTTTGTTAAGGCAAAGCCAGTTAAAATCCATGATTGCCCTCAAGAAGAATAAAAAAGAGTAAATCTTTCAAGATCAGTTTAACAAAAAGACTTTTATTGCGCATAATTGTTGCGTTATGCTGAAGAAATCGTTTTCGCCTGAACCATATCAACATGATCACCGCTATGGTGACCATGATTTAAAATCCATGCCGTATATACCCGCAATGAATGCCAGACGAATGAATATGGCTATAATTATCTGTCTAAAAAGATAACGTAATTGAACGTAAAAAGCCAGAACCATTTGTTTATGACCCTATCGGTTTCATAAGAAAGCTTTTTGATTTAAGGAGTATAGGTGGTTTGGCCTGAGGCGTTATCCGGTACTTCTCTTTCTTTTCCTTTGAATTTATCCGCCGGAGGTCTGCTTCGCTTGCCGGCCAGAAAATGAATGGAATCGGTAGGACAGACCCCTATACAGGTGCCGCAGGCAAAACAATCGGGAATCACATGTTCTCTTTTCAGAATTGCGTTCATAACGGTGGAAGGGCATGCCCGGGCGCATGACTCACAGGCAATGCAGGTTTCATAGTTCACGTGGATCTTGAATATACTGATCTTCTCAACAAGCCAGCCCACCAGACCGAACGGACAAAAAAGATGGCACCACGGTCGATATATGAACAGGCTTGCCACGAGAACGGCACCGATAAAAATACCTGCGATCGTCCCAACCATGGCAGGCTTATAGACCTTGAACGGATCTATGAATTCAATACTGTCGAGGGCCCAGATAAAAGCAATCAGTGTAAAAACGCCAAAAAACAGAATGCGAACGGTATTGGTCACGACGAAGGGAGGCTTGACCTGCTTGAAAATCCCTTTGCTGTCTTTTGGATTGCGATTCAATCTGAAGACCAAATCCTGAAGCACGCCCACCTGGCATCCCCACGAGCAAATAAATTTGTTGGCCAGGAAAACCATGAGCAAAAAAATGGTCAGGGCAATCATCCGGGGTGGAAAGATGGCGCCCTTGGCTGCCAGAAGTACAATGGCGTCCTTGACCGTGCCCATGGCACTTGGATCGGAACCCAGGATAACACCGAATATCATGCTGGCAATAAAATAAAGGAACTTTCTTGTCCTGGGAGTAATTTGAGCCTTTCTCATGAGTCGGAAGGCAATTATCAAAAAAATGATCCACGAGATAAATTTAACAGGAATTTTTACCCAATTCTTGGATTCATATTCTGCGCTCAAGGCCGCGGCGCGGTTCACCTTGTCAGATATTTCTTTCTGGGATAAGTTAAAATCACCTATCTTCTTTTGTAGGTCCTCCTTTGTCTTCAAACCAAAGACTTTCTTGAGCACTGGATTGGGCAAACGGTTTTGCCTTCCGAACTCAGCTATGGTCATATCCGCTTTAAATATGATCTCTTGCGCCTCTGGAAGAGTTTCCGGCCGGCCTCCCCAGATTTTGGTTGATATAAAGGAAAAGATTACCACTGCGGCGATCAGTAAAATGAACTGGATCGCTATTTTGCCTTTGCCCGGTTTTTCCATGGTTCCCTCCCTAAATGCCTGCTTATACTTTTTGAATCCTCAATTTTTAAATCACTTCACGGGCTTATTGAAATAGCCCAGCTCGACATTTGGAAACTTGTGTCTCAGTATGTCCACCATTTGCTTCATCCCAATGGCCTTTGATTTTGGCGCAGGCATATTTTGCATGTAAAGCTGCGGATCGATATCCAGGTTTTTCAGGTGAACAAAATTGACCCCTGTTTTGTCAATCAGTTCGCTTAATGCCTCGATCTCATCTTCCTGATCGGTGATTCCCGGGAAGACAAGGTAGTTTATCATGGTGTACAGCCCCATTTTCCTGGAAATAGAAATGGAGGCCACCACATCGGCAAGATCATAGTTTTTTGGCCGGTAATAGGCATTGTAAAAATCAGGCCGTGCACTGTTCAGGCTTATTCGCACTGAGTCCAGCCCGCTTTTTGCCACCTCTTTGATTCTTTCAGGCAAACTCCCGTTAGTATTGAGGTTAATTGTGCCCTTATTTGTACTCCTTCTTATCTCCCTGATACTATCGGAAATAAGCGTGTGCTCCATTAGCGGTTCCCCTTCACAACCCTGCCCAAAGCTTACTATCGCCTCAGGCGCTTGATCAAGATGCTTAACCGCCAATGCGACAATCTCTTCTTTGGAAGGGGTGAAAGAGATCCTTTCCTGGGAGGCCTCGCAGGAAGTATCGGGTTGAAGGGAAAGACATCCAAGGCAGGCTGCATTACAGGTTCGGCTGACAGGTAGCGGGGCTTCCCACCTTCTCAAGAACAGATTTTTGGCTGCAAAACAATGATTTGTGGTCGCGCAATTGATGAGGTGCTTCACAAGTGGGCCTGATCCATGCTCCTCCTGGTATTTCTGTATGGCCGGGACAAGTTCCCTGTCATCATAGTTGCGGGGATCCCACTTATGGTTGTATTCGATTCTTAATCCCGCACACCAGTAGGTCTCATCACTGAATCCCACTGCCGTATAGGCCCACATTGGAAGGGTATATGATTTCGGGCCATAGTCCACGGCAGGTAGATGGCTTCGAACCAATCCGGGTTCGAGAAAAGCAGCCACGGCCAAGCATCTGGTCGCAACTCCATCAATCTCGACTTCGGATACGGTTTTTAATTTTCCCGAAGACGGGTCCAGGCCGATCGGGGGGCAATCAGGGATAAAGAAGAGTTTGCTGAATTCAGGCATGGGGATTAGGTCTTCTTCTCCAAGAACAACGGGATTGGACCCTGATAAACCAGCCATGCGGAAATAGGGATGATCATAGATCTGACCATCCTTATCCGCATAGAGCATATAAGGGAGATTTTTCAGATATTCATTTTTCATGGTCTTTTTAGTGCGTACTTAGAACAATTTTTTAATAACTTCAATGGATCTTTCATTCAAGAATTATTTGGCGTTCTCGACAAGTCTCAGGGCCGAATGGCGCGCTACATGTATTTTCAGGCCTAATATGTTGACCCTTTACCCATTTTAGAGATAGAATGCCCAAAAAAAACGGATTTACTCCCATCATTGCATGATTTTGAGGACTTATGGCACAGCCTAATCAAAACACCCAATTACAAGGAAGACAATTCCGGCTGGTAAAATTTTTTGCCTATGCGAGCTTCATTGTCCTGATCCTATTCAGTTT
>CAZENC010000335.1:0-3730 GCA_964513115.1 uncultured Desulfobacteraceae bacterium
TTCAGACAACATAGGTGCTGACGAAACTATGGTGTCCAGCGGGGCTTTGGCGATTTCCAGTGCCTTTACGGGCTCCGGACCAAAAGATTTTGATATCCTGATCGCACTTTCAACCCCGTTTTTGTATAATCCAAGTCTTGGCAATTTGTTGTTGGACGTCAAAAACTTTGGCGGCGGATTTAGTACACCCTTTGATACGCATCGAGATAATACCGATAGTTCGATTCAGCGTATATATTCAAATCCATTTGAGGGTCAAGATGTATACAGCATAACGGGCTCGAGCGATGGGCATAATTTCGGCCTCGTCACAAAATTTAATGTTACTCCTGTCCCAGAACCAGCTACGATGTTGCTTTTAGGCTCCGGCCTATTCGGTCTTTTAGGATTCAGAAGGAAGCTGAGAAAGAGGTAATCAGAATCAATTGTTAAACAAAAAAGCAGGGCTGAAGAGCCCTGCTTTTTTCATGCCTGATGGCACATGTTGCATTGCCCGAAAAAAAGACGAAAATGTTCATTTTCTAACCATTCCACGCTCCTTATTGTATCGTATTCTTTCTCAGCTTGGTTTATTCTCGGGTTTAAAACAAACAGCCAATGCAATGGCTATAAGGATGATATTGTTGCATGCACGTGAATACCCTTCAGGATCGACACCTAATAAGTCAAAACCAAATATGGATCCAAATACTGCGATGATAAAAGCAATAATAGATAAAGCGACAAGGGCCTTTAAAATATGGGACATGGGTAACCTCCTTTCCTTTAAACGACATTCGGGCTTATATATAAACTATCACATTTGATTCTCATAGAGTAGTGTTTTATGAACTGCGAGTGCAAAAGATTCTATCTCTATTTCATGAGATACTAAACAAGTGGAATAATAAAAACAAATGTGAAACAGTAGTAAATAGTTGAAGGATGACTATTAATTAATTGATTTTAATGGATTTATTTTGCCGTTTTTTTTACTGCTCCTGACAATAATTGAGGCTGGTTTCTGAGTGAAAGAGAGATCAAGAAACAGCATTTTTCACCCCATCAATATAGAAGGAGTCATCTGCAGATTGTTTCATAAGGATGACCTCAGGGAGGTTTCTGCGTTGATGAAGGTGATCAAACCTGATATTGCTGGCCTTCATTCACCAAAGCTTTATGATACAATCTGTGCTGATGCCCTATCAGATACAAGAATTGTTATTGTCGTTGCTGAAAACCAATCACGTTTGATTGGTTTCAACCTTACCTTCATTGATAGGAATCAATATTGGAGATTGTTTATCGTTAAGCATCCACACCTTGCATTGAAAATTGCTGCCCACAGATTTTTAAGGTTGTTGAGGGTGTTTCCTGAGAGAGAGGCGACTGATCCTGCTGCATCAAAGGATATTAGCCAATACATTACCACCACACCTTCGGGCCGTTCATGGAAGGATTCATCGCCTGAAATAGCGAAACTGGTCATGACAGCGCTTACAAAAGAACATAGAGGCAGACGCATTTCAGTGGGATTTGGGGCGTACATATTAGATGTTTTGGCTCAACATGGCGTTCGACGTGTCGATACAAAGATAGATCCAGATAACATACCATCGATTCGTTTGACCTATGGGCTTGGCTTTAGGATTGAAAGGAGAGGGGAGCACCTGTTTGCAACAATTGATTTAGATCAAAACGAACCATCACATTTTATCCTCAATTTTTCTGCTTAAAAGATGATGTGCTCCTGGAAACTGTAAAAAGAATCTTATTTACTATACCACCCTAAAAAATTTCCACTGCTATGTGTAATTTTCAATGAAATTTTGCCTTATCGGAGTTCCCTGTTTCACCACTTTTATGGGTTGCTTATAAGAAGGTAAAATTCTTACCAAAAAGTGGAAATTAATTTCCCATATTGGTTGTATTCTTTTACGCAATTCAAGATGGAGCTTCAGTAAGGGTATTGTAACTATTTGAAATCTCAAGCAATCATCTAAGTATTTAATCTTGCATGATTTTTGCATAAATATAGTCTTTGATAAATAACTTTATCCACCCTTTAACCCCAATTGAGGGTAATTTCCATGGAGAAAAACCTAAAAATGTGCCCCGTGCTCCTGACCGGACAGGTCTGTTCTGGTGGGAGCCTAAACAATGGCACTATCATGTGCTGTATTGGCCATCGGTACAAAATTGTGGCTTCTATATGCTTTGGTCCCTAAAAAGGTGACTTCTTTTCTACTAATAACTTAACATGGAGGAAGAGTGTGATGAAAAAAATATTTTTATGCATTGCTTTGTCATTTGCTTTATTGTTTGGGCTCAGCATGAATGCTCATGCAACCCTAGTGCTTTCCGGTGATGGCGGCATAACTGATGACTTAACATCTGGCACTTATGACAACCGCCAATTTTTTCAAAACGTACTTCAAGGAGGCACCAGTGTTGTTGTTTTAGAAGAAGTTGGATGGGGTGGAACTGCGCTTTATGATTCAAATATCCATGACTATTACAATAGCCTTGGAGGAGTCTCTTCAACTTTATTTAGCGGAGCTATAACCTCAGGTCTGCTATCAGGAGTTGACTTATTCGTTGCGGTAACTCCTGATGATGCGTTCACCGCTGATGAGTTGATGGCCCTTAATAATTTTTACACTGGAGGTGGCTCGATCTTCTTTCTTGGAGAGAGGACAGAATGGGATGCAACATCTAACCTGTATATAAATGATGCCTTAACGTATCTGGGCAGCGGCATGTCTATTGTGTATGACTCATCATTTGGTGCTGGTTATGATTTAGCGACTGGTTCTCAAATTGCTAGCGATCTATTGACCACAGGAGTTCTAACGTTCCAATATGCATCATCTAATCAAGCCAATGGCGGTACTTATCTGTTTTATGGACCGAATTCTCAGCCCTTTATCTCATATGAGGGAACCCTTCCCGTCCCCGAACCAGCCACCATGCTCCTTCTTGGTTCTGGCTTGGTCGGTCTTTTAGGATTGAGAAGGAAGCTGAGGAAATAAAACGGATCATAGGTAATTCCCCTTGCAAAAGGGGGTGATGAATAGTTTAGGATTGTAACCACATTAAAAGAGGAGAGAAAAATGAAAAAGTTATTCGTATTTTTATGGGCTATTTTATTGTTTTTAGGCATCACTGTTAGTGCAAATGCAGGCCTTTTAGGCACCTATTATAACTTATCAAGCCAGCATCCTGATATGGAACATTGGATCACGGGATTGGAAACCGGGTATGTTGAAAATACACTCACAGGCAACATGCCGACATTAACTCCCTATGGTGCAACTCGCGTTCTACAATGGGATTGGTGGAATCCAGCGTATCAAGTTTTCCAGCGCGTTGATTCAGATAGTGATCTACAAGGTAATTTTAGTTCCTCGTGGTTTCCAGTCGACACTGGGCTACCTAATGATCCGTATGATTTCGCCGTACACTGGTCAGGTCAATTTTACGTAGATGAAAATAAAAACTATACTTATAGTATGGGTTCTGATGACGATTCATGGTTATTTATTGATAACCAGCTGGTTCTTGATCTTGGCGGTGTTCATGCCATGACATGGACAAATTATAACGTTAATCTCACGACAGGATATCATGATATTGATATCTTCTTTGCGGAAAGAAATGTTGTTCAATCTGGTTTTCAACTTAACTTCTTCTCTGACTTAGAGCCAAGTCCCGTCCCCGAACCCGCTACAATGCTGCTTCTTGGTTCCGG
>CAZENC010000336.1:0-3708 GCA_964513115.1 uncultured Desulfobacteraceae bacterium
ATCTCCACATTACCTCAAACAATACCATAAAAGGGACCCAGTGGGATAAATTTCCGGAAAGCGGAGATGTTCCGATAGTCTGTGACATGTCTTCCGACTTCATGAGCCGCCCCTTCGATGCCAGGCCTTTCGGTCTCATCTATGCAGGAGCACAGAAAAATATCGGGCCGGCCGGCACCGCAATGGTGATAATACGTAATGATATGCTGGACAGGGTCCCGGATAATATTCCCACTATGCTCAAGTATTCCACATTTTCCGAGAAAAACTCTATGTTCAATACGCCCGCATGCATTGTCATTTACACTACTAATCTCGTTTTGAAGTGGCTCGAAGAAACCATCGGCGGGCTGGAAAAAATGGAACAGATCAACAAGGAAAAGGCAGGACTGCTCTATGGCTTTATAGACGGGTCTGACTTTTACCGAGGCACGGTCAGAAAAGACAGCCGTTCCATGATGAACGTAACATTCAGGCTTCCCAGCGAGGACCTGGAAAAGGAATTCGTGGCCGAAGCCTTAAAAGAAAGTTTGGGAGGACTCAAGGGTCACCGCTCTGTCGGCGGTTGCCGTGCCTCCCTTTACAATGCCACCGGGCTTAAAAGTGTCAAGGCTCTGGTTGCATTCATGGCGGAATTTGAAAGGAAAAAGGGATAAATTGCTTTGAAAAGGACCAGGATCGCTGAAATACTCTCTTTGAAAGACACGAGCAGCCATGTAACGGTAATGGGCTGGGTCAGGACCAGGAGAGACTCCAAGGGTGGGTTTTCCTTTATTGAAGTCAATGACGGCTCCTGCCTGAGCTCTCTCCAGGTCATAGCGGATCAAAAACTGCCCAACTACAAGGATGAAATCCTGAAGCTACAAACAGGATGCTCCGTTAAAATTGCCGGCTCTCTTGTGGCTTCCCCCGGCAAGGGTCAGAAAGTAGAGCTTCAGGCTGATGAAGTAGAGGTCTTAGGATGGGCTGATCCCGCTGTCTACCCGCTCCAGAAAAAACGACACTCCTTTGAATTCTTAAGAACCATTGCCCACTTAAGGCCCCGTACAAATACATTCGGCGCGGTAGCAAGGGTCAGGAACGCAATGAGTAGGGCCATTCACACATTTTTCCAGGAAAGGGGTTTTATCTACCTGCATACACCGATTATTACAGGAAGCGACTGCGAGGGTGCCGGAGAGATGTTCAAGGTGACAACCCTTGACCTGGACCATGTACCGAAAAAGGACGGCCATGCAGATTTTGACCAGGACTTCTTTAGTGAGCCAGCCAACCTGACGGTGAGCGGCCAGCTTGAAGCGGAAATATATGCCCTTGCCATGGGAGATGTATACACCTTCGGGCCCACCTTCAGGGCCGAAAATTCAAATACCTCGCGTCACCTGTCCGAATTCTGGATGATTGAACCGGAAATGGCCTTCTGTGATCTCGAATGTGATATAGCCTTGGCCATCGAGTTCCTAAAATACATATTCGCCAATGTGTTGAAAGACTGCGAAGAGGACATGAAATTCTTTAACCGCTTTATTGATTCATCGGCCATAGAAACCCTTGAAAACCTGGTTTCCCAGGATTTTGAAATCCTGACCTACACACAAGGAGTGGAAATCCTGTCAAAGGCCGAGGAAAATTTTGAGTTCTCCGTGAGTTGGGGCATGGATCTACAGTCGGAGCATGAAAGGTATCTCTGCGAAAAGGTATTTAAGAAACCCATTGTCCTTACCGGCTACCCCAAAGAGATCAAGGCCTTTTACATGAAGGTTAATGAAGACAATAAAACGGTGAAGGCCATGGACGTGCTTGTACCCAAGATAGGAGAAATCATAGGAGGCAGCCAGCGAGAAGACAACTATGATGTCCTGGTTGAAAGGATCAAAGAGATGGGTCTTAATCCTGATGATTACTGGTGGTACCTGGAACTGAGAAAATTCGGATCTGTGCCACACTCCGGTTTCGGCCTTGGATTTGAACGGCTTATCCAGTTCGTCACAGGCCTTGCAAATATAAGGGACGTCATTCCCTTCCCGAGAACCCCCGGAAACGTTACTTTTTAATATTCACGCACATTTTCCCGCTCATTAATTATTATTTCTTCAGCTTTGCAATCATTTCATCAACTTCCTCATAACCATCCTTATAAAACTTTTCTTCATCAGGTTCTAACTCACTCAACAGGCGAAGAAATTCCCCGGCATGCTCTTTCTCTTCATTGGCTATATCTATGAGGACATCCTTTGCAAGTTCGTTATCCGTACTCTCTGCGGTCTGCTGATAAAGCTGTATGGCTTCATATTCCGCTGCAATCATAAACCGGATTGCACGGACTAACTCATCGTGTGTAAGCTTTCTGTCGTTTTTCAGCCCGGTAAAGGGATTAGAAAATTCAGGCATTGCTTTCCTCCTTTCATCAAAAAAAGGTTGTAAGGTCGTCTCTTATATTCGGATCTATAGCCTATGATATTATGCAAAAATTGAGTTAATTGCCAACAATTATTTCTTTTATGTTCTTCTCCTTTTTTTATGCACTTCACTCTAATGCTTGAATCCTGTTAGAATCACCAACAGCGAACTTCCTTGTCATTCTGTAGTGTTCTATTCCCGCTTCAAGGAAAGCATCGCCTTCTGCTCGGAAACCCAGCTCCTCATAAATCGGCTGTTTACTCACCTGCTTGTCCTAACGGGCGCTTCAGCGGAGAGGCTTAGCCTAGTCCTACTGAAAGAGCATCGGGCCAAGCTAACTAATTGATATTTAATCAATATCGTTCCAAAAATAGGCAAAGGGGGGTCAGACCCCGGTTTCAGAGTCCTTGCGTTTCTTTGGAGCCGCTCTATCCCGCGACCGCTAACGCTTTCTTCACCCTCTCCGGGGTCATGGGAAGCTGAAATAACCTTGCACCGCAGGCATCGAAGACGGCGTTGGCCAAAACAGCACCCATGGTGATGATGGCCGGCTCTCCACCGCCCTGGGGAGGGGAATCCGGATTTTCGATGATGACGGTTTCGATTCTGGGAAGCCAGGAAAACCGCGGGATCTCGTATGTGTCGAAATTGAGATCAAGGATATCGCCGCCCTGAAAGTGGATTTCTTCGGTGAGGGCGTAACCCATGCCCATGGTGATACAGCCTTCTATCTGAATAGCCGCTCCTTCGGGGTTGATGGAAAGCCCCATATCCTGGGCGCAGACCACGCGCCTGACCGAAACGGCGCCTGAACGCTTGTCGACCTCGACTTCCGCGATGGTGGCCACATACGTCCCGGCATCGGTTCCGCAGGCGATCCCGCGGCCTTTTCCGCTCGGCGCGGGCGATTTCATCCATCCAAATTTTTCGGCAGCCGCTTTCAGCACGCGTTTCATCTTTTCGTCGGCCATGTTTTGCAGCCGGAACACCAACGGATCCATCCTGGCCTGCGCAGCCATGATGTCGATCTGCGATTCCCGGGCGAAGGTGTTGGTGTTGTTGGACGGAGCGCGCCAGGCGCCGGTGGCGAACGGGTGGGATCCGGCTGTTCCGCCCCAGCCGCCATATGAGACCGTACGGTGGTTGGGAATGTCGTAGAAGTGGGCGGCCCCTCGGTCACCGGCAAAATAGACATGGTAATCCCAGAAGAGGATATCGCCGTGTTCGGTGGCGCCCGAACGGATTTTCACCACCGCGGCCGGGCGAAATGAATCGTAGAAAAACTCCTCGTTTCTGCTCCAGGCCACC
>CAZENC010000337.1:0-2130 GCA_964513115.1 uncultured Desulfobacteraceae bacterium
GCTACAGGAGGTTCTCTTTTATTGATACACCTGCCTACCCCGCTGATCAGACACCGCTTGCAGTGGATAAGGTGAGGTTTGTTGGAGAGGGTGTCGCTGCTGTTGCCGCCATAAGCGAGGATATAGCAGTAAAGGCCTTGAATCTTATTGAGGTAGAATATGAAGAGTTGCCATCTGTCTTTGACCCTGAGGAGGCAATGAAGGACGAAGCTCCTGCTGTTCACGATATAATAGAACCAAATACGGCCACGGCCTGGGAGGATTTTGGGATCCCATTAACAAAATCGAGGCCATACAAGACAGTCAATAATATTTCAAACAGGACCCTCATTGAGTATGGGGATATTAAAGAGGGATTTGAAGATGCAGACCACATAAGACAGGACAGGTTTGAAATACCTTCAACCTCCCATATGGCAATGGAACCCCATGTGGCCTTAGCAAACTACCAGCCCACCGGAAAACTGGATGTCTGGCTCACCCATATGGGGTATGAGCATAAGAGGTTCTGGCTGGCAAAGCTCCTGAATATGCCTATGAGCAAGGTGAGGGTGCACAAAACATATGTTGGCGGCACCTTCGGGGGTAAGATAAGTATATTTCCCTATGAATTTATTACAGCATATCTCTCAAGGCTTACCATGAGACCTGTAAAGATCACCCTCACGAGACAGGAGGTGTTCTCTGTATGCCCTCCAGCAAGGAGAATGATTGTCTATCTAAAGATGGGCGTGAAGGGGGATGGAAAGATCACGGCCTATCATGCGAAGGTCATTGATGATGTAGGTGCTTACAGGACGAGTTCTCCAACCGCAATGTACCTTGCCCACGCCTTTAGAAACCCCATATACGATATACCCAATGTGAGACACGAGGGATATGGCGTTTATACTAACAAACTTTTCACTACTGCAAAAAGGGGACACTCCCTCCAGCAGATGAGTTTTGCCGTGGAGTCTCAGATAGACATGATATGCGAGGACATAGGCCTTGATAAGATTGAGATGAGACTTTTAAATTTCAGGAAAAAGGGAGACGTCCTTCCCAATGGGGATACGCTTAGAAGTTATGCTCTCCCCGAATGCCTGAAGGAAGCAGTTGATAAGATTGGATGGAAAGGGAAATATGGAAAGGGGAGGTTCAGGGGACTGGGTATCGGGACTGCCTCAATGTTCTCTGGTGCCCATAACTTCCCATTTGCAAGTGGGGCTATGCTCAGGCTGAACCACGACGGCAGGATTATTCTCTACATAGGACAGACTGAGTTCGGAATAGGCATTGACACAGTGATGTCCCAGATAGTGGCAGAGGTGCTCAATTGTCCCATTGATTATGTGATTGTCAATTCAGGTGATTCAGAGGTTAGTCCCAATGACATAGGGAACTGGCTGAGTGCAGGTATGTTTGTGTCAGGCGAGGCCGTGAGGAGGGCCGCGCTCGACCTTAAGGAGCAGATGTTAAAACATGCGAGTACCGGGCTTGAGACTGATGTTGAAAACCTGGATATGCTGGACGGCTGGATTGTATCCAGGTCAGAAGAATCGAAGAGGCTCTCCTTCTCCGACATATCAAAGTATGGAATTCAAATGGCAGGTGGTGATCCCCTTATTGGAAAGGGTTTTGCTAAGTGCGTTCCCGAGGTTTATTTCTGGAAGGGAAAGTTTAACAAGACGGCATCTCTTTCGTCGGGAAAGGGAAGGTTTACAGAGGCCTATGGTCTTGCTGCCGCCACCGCAGAGGTTGAGGTAAACCCCGAAACCGGAGAGGTGAAGATAGTTGAGCTTATTGTTGCTGATGACTGCGGAACACCGATAAATGTGAAATCCGTTGAGGGCCAGATTATGAGCCAGGCGGTAATGGGCATAGGTGATGTATTATTGGAAGAAGTAAGGATTAAGCAAGGGATTGTAATGAATCCAAATCTCCTTGAATACAGGGTTCCAACTGCAAAGGATATTCCTAAAATAAGATCGATAATTGCTGACAGTTATGAGCCCAATGGCCCATTTGGGGCAAAAGAGGTTGGTGAGACGTCGAGGGCAGCCGCCATATCAGCCATCGCAAACGCCATATGTAATGCCATAGGTGAGAGGATATATGTCCTCCCCATGACAAGTGACAGGATAATGG
>CAZENC010000337.1:2230-3684 GCA_964513115.1 uncultured Desulfobacteraceae bacterium
TCAGACGCAAAAGGAGATAACCCATGAGTTTATTGCCGGAATTTGAATACAAAAGGCCTGGAAATGTAAATGAGCTTTTTGATATGCTTTCTGGTCATGATGGAGAGGCTGTGATTTTGGCTGGGGGAACGGATTTAATGCCAAGGATAAAGAACGGACTGGAAAGGCCAGCTCTTGTCATAGATATTAAAGACATAGAGGGCCTAAATTATGTTAAAGATGATGGAGAAAAGGTGAGAATAGGTGCCCTCACAACGATTTATGATATTAGGAATAGTATGCTGATAAAAGAAAAATACCCCGCACTTCATGAGGCAGCAGCTTTAACCGCTAATGAACAGATTCAGCTCAGGGGAACCTTGGGGGGTAACGTTCTTCAGGATACAAGGTGCCTGTACTACAATAAGCCTGACACGTGGAGGAATTCCTTTAAGCGCTGCTTCAAAAACGGTGGTGACATATGTAATGCCGCCAAGGGAGGGAAAAAATGCTTCTCGGTCTATCGTGGAGATCTTGCGACTGCGCTTATGTCCCTTGGAGCATCCGTATGCCTTGTAAGCAAAAATGGCGGGAGAGAAATACCACTGGAACATATTTTTTCAGGGGACGGAAGGTCCCCCTTTTCCCTAAAAAGGAACGATTTTTTTAAAGAGGTTATACTACCATCTGCAAAAAAGATAGGCGGCTATGAAAAGCTAAGGATGAGAAAATCCTCGGACTACCCTGCTGTTAACGTAGCCCTTTCCGTGGATACTGAAGGCAAGGGAAGGCTCGTTGCAGGGTCTGTTGGCCCAAGGCCCTTTGTATATGACTCTCTATCTCTTGATGAACTGAAGCATCTCCCGGAAAGGGCCTATGATGAGGCATACCCCGTAAATAATATGGCCCTCTCACCACTTTATAGAAAAAGAATGGTCAGGGTGCTGTCAGATATGCTGATAAGACGTTTTGTTAAAGAACGAAAGAATTCCTAATACACAAGTGCCGGTTAGGCCGGATTCAGCAGTCCTTTTGGTGCTTTGATTGCATGGAAATCGAAGCCGTGGCTGACATTTTTCCAGGATATTTGGTTTTTCTTGACAATTTTTCCGTATATTCATTATAGTTATTTTGTAGCTAAAAAGTAGCCACAATAGATTGTAGGTTGTGGATTGTGGGACTCTGGTTTATAATCACAGGTCCCAAAATTGATAACCTCATTTGAAATTTTTTATTAATAATTATAGGAGGCGAACCTATGAATATCATTCCCAAAATTAAAGAAATCGTAGGCCAGGAAAATGTGTTTGACGACCGCGTGGAATGTATTTCATATTCGCGGGATCTTTCCGTACATGAAGGGATTCCGGATGTGGTGGTTTTCGCATACACAACCGAGCAGATTTCTGCGATTATGCGGTTAGCCAATGAGGCAAAAATGCCCGTTACGGTGCAGGGTTCAGGGACAGCTACAA
>CAZENC010000338.1:0-3634 GCA_964513115.1 uncultured Desulfobacteraceae bacterium
GTTTTGGTCATTGATATATTTGATATTTGGATTCTTGCCAGCCTAAGGCTGGTGAGTTTAGGATTTCGATATCAGACCTGCCCGCCCACAGCCTTATTGTCCTAAATGCCTGAAAACTTAATATTTGGCTACTGCGGGCAAGATTCGTAAGATGAAGAATATAAGGCAATGGCAGGCGGGTATTCGAATTTCCGATTTTAGACTACTGTTTCAAGACACAAATCTTGCCTAAATTATTTAACCTATTTCTGGGACGCAACAATAGCTCTCCTAAGAGCTGGTAGAAAAGAATGGAAAAGGAAGGGAAGCAAGAACTATATTATCTTGCCAAAATGACAATTTTTATGATAAAATTGTTTTGATTTATTGTATTAACCCACAAATCGAGGGTAGCATGGATTAGAAAACAAGACCCCGTTCCTCACATAGCGAGATGGGGTTTTTTATTGCATTCACTAAGGAGTTTTATACGGACAGAAAATCATAGAAATGAGGCTTGAGCGAGGCGCCGCCTACGCATCTCCCATCGAATTGGAGGCCCTTATAATGGTCAAAAAACCAACCTACAAAGAATTGGAACAAAAAGTAAAGGAATTAGAAAATCAAAACATTGATTTGAAAGAGTCAAAGAGATTACTGCAAGAAAGAGAGCAAAAAGATGATGCACTAAGGGAGAATGAAAGGACATATCGAGAGCTCTTCGAAAATTCTACCGATTTCGTTTTCACCCTGGATCTGAAGGGCAATTTTACGGATGTGAATAAAGCGGCTGAAGATCTCACCGGCTACACAAAAAATGAACTAATAGGTATGAGTTATAAAGATTATACGCCGGAGAATAATCACGAGAGTATCCTCAAGGGTTTTAAACGGCTTTATAATGAAGGGAAACCATTAAAGGATTTTCCCCTTGAAGTGATCATCAAGGAAGGTACTAAAAGATATTTTGAGAGCTGCATCAGTCCCTTAAGGAAAGGGGAGGAGGTTATAGGATTTCAAGGTAGCTCAAGGGACATCACCGATCGGAAGCAGGCGGAGAAAGCATTAAAGGAAGCGAATGAAATCATAAATAAAAGCTTATCAGTGGCCTTCACCTGGAAGAACCAGAAAGGTTGGCCGGTGGAGTTTATTTCCGAAAATGTTGAAAGGATATTTGGATATACGGCAGAAGAATTCACCACGGGAGAAGTGAATTATGCCGGTTGCGTTCATCCTGAAGACCTAGAACGAGTGGCTAAAGAGGTGGCAGAATTCAGCAATAAAGCAGAAACGACCGAGTTTATCCACGAACCGTATCGCATCATAGCAAAGGACGGTTCGGAAAAGATAATTAATGACTGGACTTATATCGTGAGGGATAATGACGGGCGAATCACACATTACAAAGGTATCGTTGAAGACATCACCGAGCAAAAGCGGGCGGAAGAAGAGCGCGAGAAATTACAATCCCAGCTCCGGCAGGCCCAGAAGATGGAGGCTATAGGCACCTTAGCCGGAGGCATTGCTCATGATTTCAACAATATCCTTAGTGCCATTATGGGCTATACCGAGATCGCGGCTTTACAGTTTCCCGATGAGAATAAGGTGAAAGGGAGTTTGAAAGAAGTGTTGAATGCCGGACGTCGGGCGAGAGACCTGGTAAAGCAGATTCTTGACTTCAGCCGCAAAAGCGAGCAGGAACGGATACCTATGCAAATCGGTCCTGTTGTTAAAGAGGCCCTGAAACTTCTCAGGTCATCACTGCCCACCACTATAGAGATCCGCCAGAACATAGAGGGTGATACTGCAATCGTTGAGGCTGACCCCACCCAGATCCATCAGATATTAATGAACCTTTGTGCAAATGCTTCCCACGCAATGAGTGAAGAAGGGGGAATACTGGAAGTCGCAATTGGTAATGTCGAATTAGGTCGTTCGGACTCAGTGCTTGACTACCCTGATATCCCTCCAGGTAACTATCTGAGACTGACTGTAAGCGATACGGGCAAGGGAATGACGCCTGAGATTTTGGGAAGGATTTTCGAGCCCTATTATACCACCAAAGAGAAGGAGGAGGGAACCGGATTGGGACTATCCGTTGTACATGGGATCGTGAAGAGTTATGGTGGAACTATCACGGCCTATAGTGAGCCGGGAAAGGGGTCCACATTTCATGTATATTTTCCTGTAATTCAAAAGAAGGCAGAAGTTACTGAGACTGATGAGGCTGCTCCTATTCCCACAGGGAATGAGCATATCCTCCTTATAGATGATGAGCCCACCCTAACGGATTTAGGTAAACAGATGTTGAAACGGCTGGGCTATAAGGTTAGTACAAGAACGAGCAGTATGGAGGCGCTGAAGTTATTCGAAGCAAAGCCTGATCATTTCGATCTGGTGATTACCGATATGACCATGCCCCACATGACAGGAGAAAAGCTTGCTGGTGAACTTATGAAGATTCGTTCGGATATTCCTGTCATTATTTGCACCGGATACAGTGAGTATATCGCGGAAGAAAAGGCAAAGGAGATAGGGATTAGAGCGTTTGTCATGAAACCCGTTGTGATGCGAGACCTGGCAAACACTGTTCGGAAGGTATTGGACACTAAATGAATTGATTCAAAGGCATATTAATTGAAGGAACCCTGTTTATATTCAAACTATCCAAGGAAGGTGGGACAGGAAGCAAACATCATATCATCTTGCCAAAATGACGATGTTTATGATAAATTCCCTTTAATTTATTGTATTAACCCACAAACCGAGGGCAGCATGGATTAGAGAACAAAACCCCATTTCTCACATAGAGAGGTGGGGTTTTTTATTGCATTCACTAAGGAGTTTTATACGGACAGAAAATCATGGCTCCGCATCTTTTGCGGATCAATCTAAACATTGTTTCTGCTTATTAAAAAATATGCTTGATCGCAGTTTAATGGTATGATATGTAATACCATATGAAAATCGTTATAGATACAAATGTCCTGTTCGCAGCCCTGAAATCCCGTCGTGGTGCTTCATATCAATTGGTTTCTCTTCTGCCGACTGAGAGATTTTCCATAGCGATATCAGTTCCTTTGATTATTGAATATGAGGATGTATTAAAGCGGGGTAAGCTACCAGCACACATTTCCAAAAACGACATCAGCGATCTTATTGACTTCTTCTGTCATATAGGAGATCAGCAAAACATTTTCTTCCTTTGGCGCCCTTTTTTGCCTGATCCATCCGATGACCTTGTCTTGGAAGTTGCTGTGGCAGGTGGTTGCGATGCAATTATTACGTACAATAAACGCCATTTCAAAAACGTAGAAAAATTTGGTCTGAGAATTCTTGATCCAAAAGAATTCCTTACCGAGATTGGAGTAATATCATGAGTACATTAAGTTTGCGAATCCCAAAGTCTCTCCATGAACAGATAAGGCAATTGGCAAAACGTGAGGGTATTTCCATAAATCAGTTTGTCGCATCTGCCGCAGCTGAAAAAATGTCCGCGCTTTTAACCGAAGAATACATTGAAGCAAGAGCCAAAAGGGCAAGTTTGAAAAAATTCCAGAAAGTGCTCAAAAAGGTTCCTGACTCAGAACCAGAAGATTACGATCGGATATAATATTTGATTATGCTGGTAGAAAAGGAAGGGAAGCGAGCATTA
>CAZENC010000339.1:0-3632 GCA_964513115.1 uncultured Desulfobacteraceae bacterium
AGACAGCCGACGCCTCCCACAAAACACACAATGAATGGTACAGTTTCTTTCTCATAGGCGACCCCATCCAGGGGGGTTAAGACCCCCGGCTACCCGATTCGGCAAACATTTCACAAGTGATTTATTTCAATGTTATCAAAATGATTCCTTAAGTACTCAGCAACAAGCCTCCTATGGCATTTATCTGGAGTTGGTTCGCTACATAATAGGCACGCTCTGTGAAGTTCTAATAATTTTACCAACGTATGAGCTTTTCGCGCTACTAATAGATCGTTGAATCGTTTTTCGTATTCTGACCAACTAATCGTTTTAATGACATAAATTTCTCATAATCAGTTTCCCTAATATACCTAAGCGTTGAGATATTATTCCTAAAAGATTCATTCGAAAAATACACTGCATAGGCGGTTTTTCCGGTGCCTTTTTCACCAATTAAGAAGTAAATGTTTGGTTCACACAACCGCTCAAGCTCAGCTGTCCGAAGGAAAATCTGATTGAACAATTTTTTGTTTTCTTTTCTTCGGTAATTCTCGGCATCTCTAAATCCGAGGTCAAGATCAGATACATTTTTCATGATACATTCCTCCAGCTAATGGCGCGTTGACCAACTGAGGCGCAGACTGTAGCGGACATGACCGCTACAGACAAGCCGGTGTCAGTTGGTCGAACGTATTGTTAGCCGGTGCTGTGCGCCGGATGACAATACGGGAGACGCAGTCAACGCGCCATTACCCGGTCGCACAGCGTCCGGGTAACATAATATTATCCGACAGTTTTGCCGGGTAGATTTTGATATTGAGATGTAAAAAACGATAAAAAAAAGCCAAAAATCCGCCTAAATAGCGCTGCGACTGTTTTATATCATAGCCGTAAGATATCGATGCTAGACAACATGGACGTGTAGGATATTGATGATAACCAACATCTGAAGCGGGGCCGGGTGACGTCTTTTAACATTTCTCGCCCGGACTGTCCCGCTTCGCGGGACTCCCTGCGGTCACTCCCAACAGAAGACGTCTCTTCTGTCAGGAGGTGGATATGCACAATTTGAGGTGAGGTATCATGATGCGCCTTTTTTATAGAAAAGGAATTGTTGAATGTATAAATATGAATTTTACGATATGCCAACAGGGCGGGATGTCAAGCAAAAAAAGGCTTTTTAAGAAAATTTGGGCGCATTTTGATTTAATGCACAGAAATATGTGCATAAAAATATAAAATGCACAAAAAAATGTGCAGGGGTATATGAAAAGCGGTCAATGAAGTTCTTGAAGCAAACGCTTAAACTGTTCATCACTCAACAAAAGCTTCTTTCCCATATTTTTCAGGCTATCCACGGTTTTTGAAGGCAAGGAGAAAGTGGTGGGCAAATTTTTAAACCAAAAGCGAGTTCTCGGATCTTCAATAAAATCAAAGGCGACTTGGCTCAGGTATGCATCTACCTCGTAGAGATCTCCTCCAGGCAGTTCAGCCTCAGGGCAAACTCCCTTAAGAATTTTTTCACAGCTTTTCCTAATCTCCACCCCCTTGTTATATTCCTCAGCGGCTGCGCTTATCCGGTTTACCGTGTCAAAAGAATAGTTACCCAGGGGCACGGTCGCCGATGTGATGAGCACATCCACCAGACCCGGCACAGATGATTTTTGGTCCCGTTTGGGCTCCGGGTCCGTAGCGGCATTTACAATAATTATCACCAGTTTTTCTATGATCTCCCGATTGATCTGGCGCAGGATGCTGTACGCCGGATCAGTGGTTTCCATGGCAAAGAGGATGCTGCGCAGGCCGATATTGTCCGATACCCCGCCATCGATCAAATGAATGAATTCTCGTTGGTGTTCCCACGGCTGTCTTTGATAATAGCTTCTGCGATCTTCGGCAATATTTGCTCGCTCCGGTGCGATACGCCGGTCCTTTTCAGCCAGATCAACCCACCGCGACTCTATATAATCACATGTCCCCGCATTATTTTTAAAGGTAAGGGGCGTAAGCAGGCCAGGAAATGCAGAGGAAGCAGCCACAGCGCGCGCCACCGGCAAAGCCGCCAGATCGGAACAGATAAGGTCAAACTGGTCCTGAATAAAAGGGAACTGCGTTCCTGTGCTCATATCCGTGGCATTGAGCATCAGGAAAGGCCTGGTGCCCAGGTCAATCAATTTCCCGAACATGGCTTCCCCGAATATGTGTGAATGATAATATTCCGCAGCCAGGTCACTGCGCCCGTAACTCCGCCCGGCCAGCTTAAGCCAGTTACCCGGAAACAGCGTCTTAGCAAGAAGTTCTTTTTCAATATCTTTTTTAAGAAAGTCCTGCTCAAAGGATCCGTCAAACAGCTTATCGCGATACAGTGCGTAATAAGAAGCCGTAAAGCTCCCCCCGGACACCGAGGAAATGATATCCACCTCATCCAAAAGGCTTTTTCTTTCCCCCTTCCATATAATTTCTGTACCACGGAGGGCTTCAAGGACTCCGTATGAAAAGGAGGCTGCGCGCGTCCCGCCACCTGAAAAGGCAAGCACCACAAAAAGGCTGTCCGTGTTCTTGTCGCCCAGTGTTAGATTGTCAAAGCGATAACCTTTTTTGGGATCATATCTAACAAGATCCGGATTCCTGGGAAATGTCCCACAACCTGCGAATGCTATTGTCAAAGATACTATCAGAAAAAAGCGCAAAACTTTCGTCATGATTACACCTTATTAAACACAATAATTATTGGCTCTAATGGATTGGTGTCCTTGACCTCAACTATCACCTCATCCGGGTGGTAATCCTTTGGTTCGCCAAGGTCAAATGAATGGGTGCCTGTTCCGGTACGAAGGATCTTGTTTGTCGTACCGTTCTCCATTCCATCGATGAGAACCTTTCTGTTTTGTGCAAATTGCACTTCAACATATTCCATAGCTGCCTCCTATACTTTACTTCGGGACCGAATATTAAGGTAATCGCATTTCTCGACCAGATAAGGCGTAAACCCAAAAACCGGATTATGAATCTTAACATCAATGTTATGATGCTGGATGTTTTTAACAGAATTACGGCAGATATTTATATTTTGATGATTTAATAATAGAATGCTCAATATGCCAATATTCGCAATAAAATCATTACAATAAAAATTGTATTTAAAAATGTTAGTTTTGAAATCTTAAGGCACTATCTCCTGGCAGGCATTCTTGGGCCTATCAGGAGGTGGATAGGCACAATTTGAGGTGAAGGAGTATCATGCTTGCGTTGTTTATGTCTGGAAGAAATTTTGTAATGTAAGGATATGTTTTTTACGATAGGAGAATAGGGCGGTATGTCAAGCAAAAAAAGCCTTTTTAACAAAATTTAGGCAAATTTTGATTTAATGCACAAAAAACTGTGCATAAAGGCAAGCAAATGCACAGAAAATTGTGCAGGGCGAAAGAGTCAATTCCTCATATCATGATAAATGCACGAAAAATTGTGCAAGAAGAGGATGAAGGCCGTGTGAAATGCACAAAAAATTGTGCAAGAACTTCAATACAGAGTACTACCACATATGTTGCGGTTCCCTTTTCCTTGACGCAAAAGGGCAATTTTCCTATGCTCGTTCCTACAAAGGCAAGGTCTTCTCAACTACGACGTTCTGGTTTAGGTTAACCCCAGGACGG
>CAZENC010000340.1:0-3622 GCA_964513115.1 uncultured Desulfobacteraceae bacterium
CTGCCTTCGGCAGGAGAACTTTTCATCCCCGTTTACAAAACGGGGTATTCAAGTTTTGGTTTTGCATAAATCCGAAATTCAAATGTCCAAATGTTCAAAACTTAAGAGAAGTTTATCGAGGATAAATCGTGTTTTGGTCATTTGAGTTTCTGTCATTTGGTATTGTTTCGAATTTCGGATTTTGTATTTCGTGCTTTTTTTATCTAATGATAAATCGTTATTAATCCACGATTGATGTAAATGATCGGTATTATAAAAAATTACGAATTTGCCCTATTAACGTATCCATATCCTCTCTGGATTTTGTTTCGGTTACGCACAAAAGATAGTGGTTGGCAAGCTCCGGGTAGTAAGGGGCCAGCGAAAGTCCCGGCACTATCTTTTTCTCAATGAGGCGCTTGCAGGTGGCCTCAAACCCGGAGGGAAATTCCACGACGAATTCGTTAAATGTGGGGCTCTCAAAGCATATGCCAAAACCCGCATCTTTCAGCCTGGACTTTAGATATTCGGCCTTGTCATGGTTTAGTTGAGCAAGTTCCCGTATCCCGCTGCCCCCGACAGAGGCCATATACATGGCGGCGGCCAAAGCGCAGAGACTGTTGTTTGTGCAGATGTTGGAAGTTGCTTTTTCCCGCCTGATGTGCTGCTCCCTGGTAGCAAGGGTCAGGACAAAGCCCCTTTTGCCGTCCAGGTCTTTGGTTTGGCCGACCAGCCGGCCCGGCAATTTCCGCATATACTTTTTGCTTGTCGCAAGCATACCAAGAGCAGGTCCCCCGAAGGAACGGGGAATCCCGAGGCTCTGGCCTTCTCCGCAGACAATGTCGGATCCTTGAGAGCCCGGGTTCTTCAGAAGCCCGTAAGCAAGCGCTTCGGTAAAGGAGGTCACGAAAAGGGCCTCCATATCATGTGCCTTTTGCCCTGCGGCCTGAAGATCCTCAATGCATCCGAAGAAATTGGGTGACTGGACCGCGACGGCCGCAAGATCATCCATGCCATCGAGAACCGAAAGATCGGTCAGCCCGGCACTAATATAGGGCAGTTCCAGGACCTCGTAACCGGTGGGTTCAAAATAGGTCTTAACAACTCGACGATATAGAGGATGAATGAGGCTTGAGACGGCCACCTTTGTCCGCCCTGTTATTCGAACGGCCATGAGTAATGACTCTGCAAGGGCGGTGGCGCCGTCGTAATGGGATGCCGTGGCGACTTCCATGCCGAGCAGCCTGGCCGCAAGGGTCTGATACTCGTAAATGGCCTGAAGGGTCCCCTGGCTCATTTCCGGCTGGTAAGGGGTATAGGAGGTCATGAATTCCGAGCGACTCAAAAGGTAAGACACGGATGCAGGGATAAAATGTTCGTAACTGCCTGCCCCGATAAACACCTTGTACTCGGGAAAGACGGCCGTTTTGTTGGAAAGGCCGGTCATATGTTCGTTCAATTCCCACTCAGTCAACGGCTCCGGCAGGTTAAGAGCCTCCTTGCACCTGTAATCCCCGGGGATTGTTGAGAACAGGTCGTCGAGGTCCTTGAGCCCCACAGCCCCAAGCATTGAGGCAATATCTTCACTTGTATGAGGCAGGTAACGCATTTACTATGCTCCTTTCAGCTTTTCGAGGCACTGCATGTTGGTCATGAGTGTCTCTAGTTCAGAAGTATCTTTGGGATTGACCTCCACCATCCATCCCCTGTCGTAAGGGCTTTCGTTCATCAGTTCAGGGGAATCTTCAAGGTCTTTGTTCACGGCCGTGATTTTTCCGGTCACCGGGAGATAGCACTCGCAGACGGCCTTGACTGATTCTACAGTCGCGAATTCTTCATTCTTCTTAAAACTGTCTCCCACCTGAGGAAGTTCCACGAAAACGATGTCTCCCAGTTGATCCTGAGCGTAATCGTCCAGACCGACCCTTATTTTCTCTCCCTCGAGTCTGGCCCATTCATGATCTTCCGCATAGCGAATGTCGTCGGGTAAGTTTAATTCACTGATTTCCTTCATTACGATTTCTCCTTTTATGTTCGTATTTAAAACCCGGGCCCACCCTGCGGACACTTTAAGACCGCATGTCAATTTTGTGTGAAGCCACAGTGTTACAGTATGTCCCGGAAGTGTACCAAATCAGAAAGGTAATGATGCGAAAAAAAATAAAATTTAACACATACCGCGCATGAATGTAAATACCGCATTGAAATTTGCCGGAAATATCTATTCATAGTTTCAAAAGCCCTACCTGAAGGCGAATCTGCCGAAATGCATCATAAAATCTAAATCCTAATTAATCCATCGGTTCTACGGTGAGAAATGAAAAGGTTCTACCGTTTCAGGCTTTTTGACAGAGAAAGCAATTTCGAAATCCGAATTTCGTGCTTCGGATTTTTCCTGATTTCGTGCTTCGATATTCGAATTTTAATCTGGTGAAAAAGAAGCCGTTGTTCTGATTATCTTTTTAACATCAATTTTGAAGCATGTCTGATATGTTGACGAAACTCCGTTACCTTGATATAAATTTCGGCTTATATTCAGGACTCCTGTTACAATGATATTGGACAGAGATCCTTTCATGAGGATGAGAAAGAGGGGGGGAAATCTATGAGCGGACTTAAACGAACCGTTTTCTATGAACAGCACGCGGCCCTTGGAGCCAAGATAGTTGAATTTGCCGGGTGGGAGATGCCGATTTTTTATCCTGCCGGCATTGTGCAGGAGCATCTGGCCACGCGCAAGGGGGCCGGGCTTTTCGACGTATCCCACATGGGACGCTTTATCGTCCGGGGAAATGGGGCCCTGAAGTTTCTTCAGCACGTACTGAGCAACAATGCCGAAGCACTTGACATCAGGACAGCCGGTGCCCAGTACACCTTCATTCCCACTGAAACCGGCGGGGCCGTTGATGATGCCTATTTGTACCGGTTTATTGAAGAGGAGTATCTGCTGGTGGTCAACGCCGCCAACAGGGAAAAGGACTGGGCCCACCTTCAAGAGGCCCTGAAGGGTTTCGATGATGTGGAACTGCTGGACCGCTCCGAAGAAATAGCCATGCTCGCGCTTCAGGGTCCTGTGTCGCGCCGGATAATGGAAGAGATCGTAGAGTCCGGATCGCTCCCGGAACCCGTAAGAAATGCCGTAAGCACCGTCACAATCTCCGGGGCCGTGGTGAATGTGGCCCGCACCGGTTATACGGGAGAGCCCTTGTGCTTTGAGCTTTTTGGAAAAAGGGAAGACGGTCCCATGCTGTGGGATAAGATTATTGCCGCGGGTGCTTCTCCCATCGGTCTCGGGGCGCGTGATACGCTTCGCCTGGAAGCGGGCCTGCCCCTCTATGGCAATGAGCTGGGTGAAGATCCGGATGGCAGGGAAATTCCTGTCATGGCTTGTCCTCTTGCAAAGTTCGCTGTGAGCTTTTCTCCGCTGAAAGGCGAATTTATGGGACGCGGGGTCCTGTTAAGGCAGCAGGAGGCGTTTAAAAGGATCCTCAGGAGGGACTACTCCCTTATCCAGGATCTGCCGCGCGTGATCAAATTTATTGCGGTTGCCGGCCGGGGCATAGCCCGTGAGCACACAAAGGTCTTTAGGGGCGACAAGCATGTGGGCTATATTACCAGCGGAACCATGATCCCCATGTGGACT
>CAZENC010000341.1:0-3601 GCA_964513115.1 uncultured Desulfobacteraceae bacterium
CCCGATTGGCGGCCTCGGCTTTTTCCGTGGCTGCCGCCAATTCCGCGGTTCGCTCAGCCACGCGTTGTTCCAGGACCTCCGCGTGCCTTCGCAAGTCATCATTGAGCCTGCGAATCTGCTCCTCGGCCTGCTTGCGATCGGTTATGTCGGAGCCGATGCTCAGGATCTCTTTTATCTGTCCCTGCTCATCGAGCACCACCTTGTTCGTCCAGTCGATCCAGACCCGTTCGCCATTGCGACGTATATTCTCGTTGATATTACGCTCGAACTTTTGCGGGTCGGTACAGATCTCCTCCATCAGCAGGCGTAGGCTTCTGCCCGTACTCTCATTCTTCGGAACTATGGTGCCGAGCACGTGTCGGCCAAGGATCTCCGTTTCCGTATAGCCGAAAAACCGCTGGCCGAATTCATTCAGAAAAGTGATCCGCCCGTCGCGCGACCAACGCAGTATGATACTGTTGGCCAGCATCACCAGCTCGCGGTATTGTCGTTCACTTGCGCACAAAACGAGATTCACCTTGTGCAATTCCCGGGTGCGCGTATTCACCTGATGCCTCAAAACAACGCTTCCCAACAGGCTCATGAGCAGTACAACACCCGCGACAAGGCCGAGAACCTTAATCCAATCCGGCAATTTGAACCGGACATCCTCGGAAATCCATCTTTTCAGGGACTGGTAATATATCGATTGCGTGTCTTTTTTCAGATCTATAAGATGGGCATCAATAGCGTTCAATAGTTCTTCATGGGTGCCTTTGGGCGCCGCGAAAAAGAGGTCGGAGGGATTGAAAATAACCGCCGTATCTTCAAGACCGAACTTTTTTGCATGCATCAGTCCGTAGAAACGGTTGGTAATGGCGGCATCGACCTCATTCTTTGCAACCATCTCAAAAATGCTTTTGTAATCCGGCAGGGAAATGAGAGTGGTGTTTAATCCGAAGCCCGCAGCAAGCCGGACAAACGCATCCTGCTGAACCGAACGCTCCAGGACGGCAATTCGTTTTCCGCCGAGATCCAATATCGATTTAATCCCGCTGCCTTTGCGGGCATACACCTGAAACCAGGAGGACAGGACCGGCATCTTGTGAAAGGCGAATATTTTTTCCCGATCCGCCGTATAGGCCACGTCGGGCATGAGATCGATTTCCCCTTTTTCCAGACGGTCCAATCCCTCGCCCCAGGTGCCGGGCACATAGTGCAGATCCCATCCTTCGCTTTTCGCAATGTACTCGATGATATCAATAAAGATGCCCGAGGGTTGGCCGGATTCGGAGGTGAAAATCTTGGGTGCATTTTCATAGATGCCGACTTTTACGATCCGATCACCGGCTCTTGCAGATAGGGTACCCGAGTATAATAAAGTCAATAAAACGATAAACAAGTTTATAAAGAAGCGTCCGTGACGAGCTATGTTCCTATTGTGTGCCATCGCTCGGTTCCTTTTGGATGAAATCCATAGAACGTCTTGGTTTTCAAAGAATATAGAATTACTTTTTCGGTCGGAGTCAAGTCGGGCCGAGATTCGTTCTCTCCAATCAGCTTCTTTCTTAAAAGCCAGCAGATTCTGTCAGAGACTCTTAAAAATTTTTCTCCGGTTAAAAATACAAAAATACTTGCATCATTATTTATCCGGCAGCCTATAATTTCAAATTTTGCATTGCATCGGTATCCAGAAGAACACCATCGGCTCATTAATGCTTAATTTTCGGATAATAATCCCAAAATCACCTTTTTTTTTCATCCAGCACTTTACGAACAGTATTCGCCAAATCTCTCATCCCAAGGGGTTTCATGATAAACGCTTTGATTCCCATCTCCTTTGCCTTTTCTTCCGAGAAACACTCACTGTATCCGGTGCAAATAATGACCGGAACATCCGGCCGTATCTTTATGAGCTCCTGGGCCAACCTGTCCCCTGCCATAAGGGGCATTCCTATATCGGTAATAACAAGATCAAATCTATCCGGTTCTTCCTTAAATAGATCCAGAGCTTCAATGCTGCTCGTCTTCGTATCCACATCATACCCCAGCTGCCTCAACATCCGCTCAGCCATCTCCACCAATGACGGCTCATCATCCACAAAGAGAATCCTCTCGGTCCCTTTGGGAAAAACCTCCGGTTCCTCCTTCACTTCCTGCTCCACCACCCCTTCATGAAGAGGAAACAATACTTCAAAAACCGTTCCTTTCCCTGCCTCGCTTTCTACCCTTATAGCCCCGTCATGTTTCTTCACAATGCCATATACAATGGCCAATCCCATGCCCGTCCTTTCAGCCAGGCTTTTTGTTGTGAAATAGGGGTCAAATATGCGTCCTATGATCTCTGGATCAATACCGTACCCTGTATCCCTCACTGTCAACTTAACAAAATCCCCTGGATTTAAGCCATCGTATTTGGCTGCCGAATCCTTATCAAGGGCTATGGGTTCCAGACCAACCTCCAGAGCACCGGCCTTCACCCCTGTGGCATGGACGGCATTAGTGCAAAGATTCATGAGGACCTGGTTCACCTCAGTGGGATCTGCCAGAATCATATCCCTTTCACAAGAGATATTCTGGCGTATTTCAATCATGGTCGGAACGGAGGCCCGCAGCAATTTGAGGGACTCCTTAATGACCGTGCTTATCTGTATGGGTGTTCTTTCAGCCGGGGTTTTCCGGGCGAAACTCAGAATATTCCTTACCACATCCTTGGCCCGAAGGGATGCTTTCTGGATCTCCTTTAAACAGTTTTTGGCAGGGTTCCAGTCCGGCATATCCATCAAAGCCAGTTCGTTATTCCCGATTATAACCCCCAGGATATTGTTGAACTCATGGGCGACACCCCCTGCCAATGTCCCGATGGCTTCCATCTTGTGGGCTTGCCGGAGTTGAGCCTCAAGGCTTGCCTTTTCCTCCTCAGCCCGTTTGCGCTCGGTGATTTCGGTCATAGCAGCTCGAATCTGATCTAATTTCCCATTCTCATCAAACACAGGGATACATTCCATTTGCGCATGGAATTGAGACCCGTCCTTTTTCACAATTCTAAGTTCGCAGGTCAGCTTGTTTTTGGTTTCAATGAGTTTCCGCTGGTGACGGTAGAAAATGTCTTGATCATCCCTGTTGATGAATTTAGAGAAAGGCTTACCTATCATTAATCCTCTTTCCACACCTAACATGGTAGCACCGGTGAGATTTGCCTCCAGAATCATTCCCTTATCACTGATCGTAAAATAGCCGACAGGGGCAAAGTCATAGAGATCGGAATACTTATCCCTTGCTTCTTCCAGTTCCAGTTGAGCCCGACGCAGCTCTTCATTCTGCATCTCCAGTTCCACCTGGTGGACTTGTAAATGCTCGATCAGCTTCTTGACTTCATCGGGCGGTATCTTTTTGATGGCCGAAGGATTCTTATTGATAAATTCCTCTGCCCTCTCTTTGAGCCCATTATTATATGATTTGTTCTTATTCTTTTTCATCTTACTTTCCCCCAATTGAGAAAACAGGAAATGATTTTTAAGGCCCCGAATGGCTAATCAGATAACCACGCAAGGTCCCTTTCAGTTATTGCAATCTGAACGGGTTTGCCCTCGGCATCGACCAATTTCGTAACCGTGAACCA
>CAZENC010000342.1:0-3595 GCA_964513115.1 uncultured Desulfobacteraceae bacterium
AAAGGGGTGGCCTGATGCTGATTCTATCTGGATTTAAGGGCCAAGCATTCCAGTGAAATGCTTAAGAACTGTAAAGCTCATCACAAGAATGCATGGGTTAATAATGAATATGCAAAAATGAAATAGTTATGGAAATAAGGTTTGTGGCCGATACAATGCTGGGCAGGCTGGCAAAATGGCTCAGGGTCCTGGGCTATGATACTCACTACCAGCGTCATTACGGGCCTGGCGTCATGGATGAAATTGTCAAAGCCGGTGCGCTTTTATTATCCAGGCACAGGGAGAAAGTCGATCTGTATACCGGTGCGGTGCTCCTTCATGGGAATACCGTGGCAAAGCAAATAGCTGAACTCAAGGAAAGACTGGATCTTGTGCCCGAGCGGTCAAGATGGTTCACTCGATGCCTGATCTGTAACATCCAGCTTATCGTTATGCAAATAGATGAGGTCCGGGAAAACGTGCCTGAATACGTATTTCATCAGAACGTATCGGGAATCAAATGCTGCCCTTCATGCGGGCGGTATTATTGGCCGGGAAGCCACCGGGCAAATATGGAGAGGCAGTTGGAAAAATGGGGTTTCGTACGTTGAACTACCAGCATTTTTTCCTGTTCAGACAATAAATTACCCACCCGGCCAGAGGCATTCCCTCCCGGTTTCACTGAATCAATTAATGACCGTCAAACAGAAGACTACTTTTTCTTCACGACTCGTTTTTTCTTTGCGGGCGCTTTCTTCTTCACGACCCGTTTTTTCTTTGCGGGTGCTTTCTTCTTCACGACTCGTTTTTTCTTTGCAGGTGCTTTCTTTGCTTTTGCCTTAGCGGCCTTTTCCGCAGCCTTGGCTTTTTTGAGTTGGGCCTCTAAGTTTTTAACCCTGGTTTTAGTCGCTATCAATTCTTTGTTAACTTTTGTTAAGGTCTTTTTCGCGAGCCTCAACCTAAACTGAATTTGTTTAACAGTCGCCATAAGTCCTCCTTCAATTTATGGTTAATAAAACTATCTTTAATGTATAAGGATAATTAAAAAATATATATAAGTCAAGAAAATATCAGCAGGCATCATAAGGCTAATACTAATACGCCATCATTTACCGTTAGATTTTTTAAGAGATTTAATAGGGGCTTGAAAAAGGCATGACAAACGCTATAGATTTTCAATGTTGCAAAACATTAAACAGTTTGATAAGCTGGGAATAAATATGGATATGAAAAATGTCTTTAAGTTAAGAAAGGAGGTGGAATTTTTCAGGTTCCGAATCATTGGATGTAACCTTATGCAGAGCAAAGGAGGGTTAAGATGGCCGGAAGCACGTACAAAATAATTGAGCTCGTTGGAACAAGTGACAAGTCTTGGGAGCAGGCAGCCGAAAATGCCGTAGAGACAGCAAGTGAGTCCCTCAAAGACCTGCGAATCGCCGAGATTACAAAGCTTGACGTAACCATTGAAAACGGAAAAATAACCTCTTATCGGGCAAGGATAAATGTTTCCTTTAAATATGTGAAATAAATTAGGTATATGGGCTGAACTCTTACCCTTTATCCCCTTGGAATTTTTACTCTAAAAAACAAAAAAGATATTTTGTGCAATCCCAGAAGCATATTTATAGCCATTATGCTCGAAATATTAGCCGGGAGGAACAGTATAAGGAAATTGTTCCTCCCTTTCATTTTGTCGAACCCACAGGATGAGTTAAGGTGCAACCCCCTATCACTTTCTTTTAAATATTATCAGATTTCTCTCACAATCCTTTCCGGGCAATTTATATGGAACAGCCCTGTAAAGAAGGATTCGGTATCTTTTTAAAAGATCCTCCCCCTCCCTGAGGGCATCTTCGAATTCACTTCCCTGAAAATTCACAAGCAGGCCTCCGGGCATAAGGTAGGGGGCGCACCAAGCCAGGGTCTTTGGCATATAAGCAACAGCCCGGGCCGTAATAATGTTATACCCCTCTCTGTTAAGAAGATTTCCGTCCGCTTCAATTCGACCCCTAATGACCTCCACCCGACTGAGATTAGCACGCCTGACTACCTGCTTAAGGAAATTTACCTTTTTCAAACTGGCTTCTATCAGGTGTATTGTGAGCTTTGGTTTGCAGATTTTAAGGGGGATGGCAGGAAATCCGGCGCCCGATCCCACGTCGAGCAACCTGCCCTCTTCAGGAAGGAAACGGGCTGGAAATAATGAATCGAGGAGCAGTTCTCTGACGATCCTCTCTCGACAGGTCATTCCCGTTAAATTCATTCTCATGTTCCATTCGCATAGTTCATCCAGATACATGCCGATCAGGCTAACCTGTAAGGCCGATAGGTCTATACGAATGTCACGAGACCACGAGAGGAGAATAGCCTCTTCTTCCCTTTTAAGGTTAGACAATCACCCGCCTCTTTATTATGGCAACAGCTTCTTCGGGAGTATCTACCACGCTGAAGATATCTAGGTCTGATTTTGATACGGTCTTTTCCCTTACTAGCGTTCCCTTGATCCAACTCAAAAGACCGTCCCAGTATTTGGAATCAATCAGGATTACGGGAAAAGATCTGATTCTTCGCGTTTGGATAAGGGTCAGGGCCTCGAAGAGTTCATCAAGTGTTCCAAATCCCCCCGGCAGGATAATGTACGCCACGGCATATTTTACGAACATAACCTTCCTTATAAAGAAATACCTGAAATCAAGTCGGATATTTGCATATGGATTGGCTTTCTGTTCGTTCGGGAGTTCAATATGAAGGCCTACCGACTTGCCTCCGGCATCAGCAGCACCTTTATTGGCTGCTTCCATAACGCCGGGACCTCCACCTGAAATAACATTAAATCCGTTTTCAACCAGCAGCCGTGCTACCTTAAGCGTGGTCTTATAGGTAGTGCTCTGGGGTTTGGCCTTGGATGATCCGAAGACAGTCACGGCCGGCGAAACTTCCGGGAGAACCTCAAAGCCTTCCACAAATTCCGCCATGAAACGGAACATCCTCCACGAATCTTTTAAACTGAGATCGTCCACAAGATATTGATTTTCACCCAAAATACAATTCCGTCCTTTCTGCCCCTGTTCGAGTGATTCCAAAGAAAATTTCGTTGATTTTTGGAATTTTATCGTTTAGCTTTCAGGCTGACTATTTTCGAATAATAGATTTGAGTGCTAAATGTGTCAAGTTATAGTTGTCTTTAGTGCTTTTAAAAGAATAAACTAAATCATGCAAATTCCATTGATTGATAAACAAAATTTTTTCCATTGCCTTGAAGGGCAAAAAAATCCATGGCAAAAAAACTATCTGTGTATGTATTCCAGTCAGTGGCATGGTATCACTACTGATCCGGAATTAATGGTTATTCCCATTGATGACCACCTGGTCCACAGGGGCGATGGTGTCTTTGATGTAATTCGGTGTGTCAACGGCAAGATATATCAGATGGAGCGGCATCTCCAACGTCTCGAACGTTCGGCCAAGGCCATTTCCCTTAACCCTCCGCCTGAGTATGAAAACATCAGGGCCCTGATAAAGCACCTGGTTTTGATAGGAGGCGAAAAGGACTGCCTGATCAGGATCGTCTTATCCAGAGGACCCGGAAGCTTCAGTACCAACCCTTTCGACTGTC
>CAZENC010000343.1:0-3587 GCA_964513115.1 uncultured Desulfobacteraceae bacterium
GTCCATTGAAGCAGACATCCTGTGTGAGGGGCATTATGGTATTTATAAGGGAAGGGTCGAGGTCGAAAATTTCATAAAATCCTTTTTGAATAATTAGTATTGAAAAAATTAAATATTAGCCTGTCAGCCTCAAAATGTTTTTTGCGACAGCAGCACCAAAGGCCGAGCACTTAACCTCCCGGGCGCCTTTCATGAGTCTGGCGAGGTCATAGGTTACTGTCCCTTTGGCAATGGTTTGAGTCAACGCCTCAACAATTAACTCAGCAGCTTCTGTCCAGCCCATAAAGCGGAGCATTTCCACGCCCGATAGGATAAGAGAGCAGGGATTGATTTTGTCCCGGCCGGCGTATTTAGGTGCCGTGCCGTGGGTGGCCTCGAATAGAGCACCCCTCTCCCCGATATTTGCGCCCGGGGCCATGCCCAGGCCTCCCACCTGGGCTGCAGCTGCATCCGATAAGTAATCCCCGTTCAGGTTGGGTGTGGCGATCACGCCGTATTCTTCGGGCCGCAGCAATAATTGCTGAAACATTGAGTCCGCAATACGATCTTTTATGACAATACGGCCTGATGGAATCTTGCCGCCAAATTTGTCGTGCAATTCTGCTTCGGTAACCGATTGCGCTGAAAATTCTTCTCTTGCTACCTGATAGCCCCAATCACGAAAAGCCCCCTCGGTATATTTCATGATGTTGCCCTTGTGGACAAGGGTAACGCTCTTATATCCGTTCTCCAGGGCGTATTGAATGGCCCGGCGTACCAGGCGCCCGGAGTTGGCCTGGCTCATGGGTTTAATACCGATAGCGCTTTCAAAAGGGATCTGTTTGTTGCCTGATTCCCTAAGTTTTTTGTTGATTAGTTCAAGCACGTCTCTGGCATCCTTGGACCCTGCTTTCCACTCTACTCCCGAGTACACGTCTTCTGTGTTTTCGCGAAAGATGACCACGTTCAAACGTTCAGGATGAACTACGGGCGCTGGGACCCCGGAGATATGACTTACCGGGCGAACGCAGGCATACAGATCAAGGCTTTGCCTTAAGGAGACGTTTAGGGAGCGGAAACTGCCTCCCACAGGCGTGGTCAAGGGGCCTTTGATGGCAACACCGTATCGGGCCAACTCCTCGAGAGTCCCGGCCGGCAAGAGAGTTTTGGGACCATAGGCCTTTTGCGCTGCCTCCCCGGCCACCAGTTCATGCCAAATGATGCGACGTTTGCCTTGGTAGGCATGTGTGACAGCTGTATCGAATACGGGTTTTGCTGCAGTCCAGATGTCCGGCCCGATCCCGTCGCCTTCAATGAACGGAATGATTGGATTGTCCGGAACGATAGGCCGTCCATCCGTATCCCACCTAATGATTTCCCCCTTTATGTTAACGATTTTCACTTTTTATCCAAAAATATTTTTGACATGCCTGGTGAAGAGCGTGAATCGTGATTTGAACCGGATTGTCTATCGCTTACTAGTTTTAAGGATGAACATTGAGTCGTCCCCCTGCCAGTAAAATTTTGCGCTCTCGTTGGGTCAAGTCGAGCCGACCCGTGAATTCCAGGCCTTTTTTCGTGAGTTTGATAGTGATTTCTTCCGGTTCAGCCAATGTCTCGCGGGCACCCACAAACTCTATTTCATCGTTTTCTTCCATTTGATCGTATTCCCGATCTGTCAACAATACGGGCAGAACCCCGAAATTGATCAGATTGGCCCGGTGAAGACGCGCGAAAGATTGTGCCAGCACCACTCGCACACCAAGAAAACGTGCGGCAAGGGCCGCGTGTTCGCGGCTTGAGCCCTGGCCATAATTTTCACCTCCGAGGATAGCAACATCGCCTTCCGACCGGGCTTTTCCTGCAAAGCCGGGCGCTTTTACGGCGAAAACATGCCGGGAGATTTCCGGTAGATTCGACCTAAACGGCAATACTTTGGAACCTCCGGGTAAAATATCATCGGTTGTGATATTGTCTCCCAGCTTCAGCAACAACTTAAGCTTCAGATTATCCGGAAGCCGCTCCGGTTCCGGGAGCGGCTTGATATTAGGTCCCATGCGAATGGTGATCTCATCTGTTTTGGCAGGCGGAGGAATGATCATGGAATCGTCTACCAAAAATACTTCCGGATCTGACACATCCGGCAGGCCTCCCAGCTCTGCCGGGTGAACAATATGGCCGGTCAATGCTGCCGTCACGGCCACTTGAGGGCTGGCCAGGTAAACATGGCCGTCCGGTGTCCCGCTCCGACCCTGAAAATTTCTATTAAAGGTACGCACGCTGACCCCGTCGGAGGGTGGGGCTTGCCCCATGCCGATACATGGTCCGCATGCAACTTCCAGTATTCGTGCCCCGGCCCCGATCATGTCCCCTAGACTGCCATCTTTTGCCAGCATGGATAATACCTGCCTTGAGCCGGGTGCGATGACCAAACTGACATCAGGATGTATAGTTTTTCCGCGAAGAAGTTCTGCTACCAACTTGAGATCGCGGTAGGAAGAATTAGTGCAGCTTCCAATAGCTGCCTGATCAATTTTTATGTCCGACAGTTCACGTACGGGCTTGACTGCATCCGGACTGGAGGGGCATGCTACTAAAGGTTCTAAAGAGGAAAGATCAATTTCAATCACCTCTTCGTAATCTGCTCCTTCATTAGCATGTATCGGGGTCCAGTTTTCTTGCCGTTTCTGGGCGGCCAAGAACCTTTTAGTAACTTCATCTGAAGGAAACAGAGATGTCCATGCCCCTAATTCGGCCCCCATATTGGAGATGGTCGCCCGCTCCGGCACGCTGAGCCTTTTTACTGCCGGACCTCCGTATTCCATAATCTTTCCAAGTCCCCCCTTGACCTTAAGTCTTCCCAAAAGATAAAGTATTACATCTTTGGCCCCTACCCAGGGAGGCAGTTTTCCGGTCAAACGAACCAGTGTTACAGGAGGCACTGTCATATAAAAGGCAGTTCCGGCCATCGCAAGGGCAACGTCCAGACCACCTGCCCCCATTGCCAGCATCCCCAGACCTCCGGCCGTGGGCGTATGACTGTCGGAACCTAAAAGCGTCTCTCCGGGGACACCAAAACGCTCCAGATGTACCTGATGGCAGATACCATTGCCCGGGCGGGAGAAATAGGCTCCGTAGCGGGCAGCTGTGGACTGTAAAAAGAGATGATCATCAGCGTTCTCATAACCGGTCTGCAGGGTGCCGTGGTCCACATAGGAAACCGAGAGTTTTGTGCGAACGCGGTCAATTCCCAGTGACATGAATTCCAAGTAAACCAGGGTCCCGGTCGCATCCTGAGTAAGGGTCTGGTCGATGCGGAGGCCGATCTCTTTACCAGGAACCAATTCACCTTCCAGCAGATGTGCGGCCATGATTTGCCCTGCTATATGATTTCCGTAAGACATTTTTTTATGGCCTTAAAGATTCTTAAGAGTTTTTTTACTTTAATAATTTTACACGAATAATAAAAGGATTACATTTGAATGTGTTTTTCATATTATCCAGAAAAAATCAAAGTAATTTTTGGAGAAATTGGGGCCTGTCTTATAATTTTACTGGTAGATCTAAATTATATATAATACTTTATTTGCTAATTATTTTGATACACG
>CAZENC010000344.1:0-3574 GCA_964513115.1 uncultured Desulfobacteraceae bacterium
CGGGTTCCGCAGAAGATGTGAAGATGCCCCGCGCGGAAGCGCGGGGAGCTTCACAACGAAAGCAATTTCAAAATCAGAATAGAAATCCGAAACAAATCCGAAATTCAAATGTCCAAATGTTCAAAACTTAAGAGAAGTTTATGGAGGATAAAGCCTATGAAAAGAGTGTTTTGGTCATTTGAGTTTCTGTCATTTGGTATTGTTTCGAATTTAGTGCTTCGATATTCGAATTTTCAGCGTTCTTCCTCATGCCTCCAGTTCTACTGGTGGTCGCCGATTATAAGCGTAAAATTAGATAACATATATCAGTAAATTAGGGCAAGGAAAATTATGCTGAACAGCTTTGGCCGGGCAGATATTCGACTGTTCCACTAAGCTGGCCACATGCGGCTGAGATGTCTCTTCCCTTGCTTTTCCTTATAATGGCCGTGAAATTGTTTTTAATAAGAATTTCCTGGAAATGGAGGATACTTTTGACGGGGGGAGGAGACATGTCTGAACCGGAAAAGGGGTTTAGAGGAATCAGGTTTATTTTGGCTCTCATACCCGATAATAGACTTGCCAGTTTTAAGGCATCCTCATCGCGGTCGTTGATGCCTTTAATAAGAATGTATTCAAAGGTAATCATGCGTCTGTTTGGAAGTGGAAAAGCCTTGCAGGCCGAAAGAAGCTCATCCAAGGGATATCTGTGGTTGACGGGCATAAGGTAACTTCGGGTTTCATCGTCCGCTGCGTTCAGGGAAACGGCCAGGTTAACCGTGATATCCCGGCCCATCTGTTTTATCCGGGGTACCAGACCGCAGGTTGAAATTGTTATCTTGCGATGAGAAAAGTTCATTCCGTCTTCGCTTACGAGGTTTCCAATTGCTTTTATTACTGCATCATAATTGGCGAGCGGTTCACCCATGCCCATGAAAACGATGTTGGTAAGGTGACTCGACGTATCCAAGGAACGTTTAACGTAAATAACCTGTTCAATGATTTCCGCGGGAGTCAGGTTCCTTATAAGCCCCTGTTTTGCTGTGAGGCAAAAACGGCAGTCCATTGCACAGCCGGCCTGTGAAGAAATGCAGAGGGTGAGATGGTCCCTTTCGGGAATGAGGACCGATTCAATCAAATGATCATCGAACAATTTGAAAAGGTGTTTGCGTGTGCCGTCTTCCGAAACCTGTGTTTTGATGTTTTCCAGGTGTTTGATGTTGGATTCTTTATCAAGAAGGACTCGGAGGGATTTGGGGAGGTCGGTCATCTCATCGAAGGACCCGGCAAGCTTTCCCAGGAGCCAGTGCCGGATCTGGCGGCCCCGGTAAGCTTTAAGCCCCAATCCTAAGGCCCAATCCTCTATTTCAAGGGCATCCAGCCCTTTTAGGTCAGTCTTCATCTTTATGTCGGCCGGCTGTCAATGCGGACGGGTTTTCGCACATGGTTCTTAATTTAGCCAGTTCCCAGACGTAATCATAAAGGTGTAGCCCCTTGCTGGCGGCTATGATCTCCCCATCTTCTACACCGATACTGGATGACATGTATTCTTTTAATAGCTGGATACCACCGAGGTTGGCAGGGAAGCCATTCCACAGGTCCCAGGATCGAAAATAGACTATGAAATGAAGCTTTCCATCGTTAATGCGTGTATCAATGCCCCGGAGGCACGGTGGATCTCCGAGATAGATGGACTTGGGGTCGCCTACAGCCATGTAAGCCTGGTTGGTTTCGTAACCGTCCTCCCTGTACATTCGTATCACTTCGGCAATCTGGGGTTCAAGGTACTGGCCATAAGTGTAATCCTCACCGGGCTGTTTGGCCGAGGTCATGAGATAGGGAAGATATTCTTCCAGATATCCCTCGGCAACCGGATTGGGAATCCCCAGGGACGGGGGAATATCCGGTAGAAGCGGTCGCACACCCGGGAATTTGATGTGCACGGTAATATAATCGAATTCAAGGCGCTTTTGTCCTTTATAGCTGCCTCGTTCAATAACATATTCCCGTCCATTCTCCAAAAGACTGTAAACGCATTGAAACCACGCGTCAGGCAGGTCTCGGGCTTCAAGAAATTCCAATTTCATAGGTATGTATCTCCAAAATAATTCATATTATCATGCTGAGCAGATGTCCATGGCTATTTATAGGCTCCTTATAAGAATCTGCGGGCAAACATTATAGAAAAAAGTAGGTAACAAATTGGAATTTCTGTTTATTCTGGAAATGTATGCCCAATAAGAATAATAGACAATAGCAACTGTTACTATGAAAGGGTTATGAAATCTTTTCTTCGATTCCCTCCAGGGCGTAGGCCTTACGGGCCGGAGGCCGGGTCTCACGGCCTGGTCATTTCAATATAACCCTTCTTCACTTTTTTACCTGCTCTTTCTTAACCTATTGATTCTTGTAAGGAGCCATTTTATTTTTGCAGGCCGTAGGGATATCTGTCAATTCAAAAGTCGCGTAAACTGCTGTGCTTTTGATGTTCAATCGGACTTTTTGACGGTATTTTAGGACGATTTTTCCAGGATCTCACCGGGTATCCTGGTAGATAGATCCATCCCGGCGAAAAGAGTGACGCACTTCATCGATCAGATTAGTTTTGCAGTAATGAAAATCTTCGCGGCGGCGAAAACTATGGCGGTCTGTCATCCGTATATCTGTACGACTATTGTGCAGCTATGGTTGAAGGTTAGTGAAGCTAATCGAAAGCTGATGGGCGAATGGCCTGACTTTCCAATGAGAGCAGTAATCGTTACATTGACCTAATTGATAAACATGATATCCCATGTCTTGACAGGCTGGGATTTTTTCATGTTGGAGGTATCACACAGTTTAAAACTCTTAAGAAAACCTGTGTTAAGCAGTTATCAAAAGATGATACACTCCTTTATCTGCCAGGAACCCAAATCTCAATTCCACTGATATCCTTATCCACTTTAAATTTTATAAAGTGACTTTTTTAGCCTTTAGCTGCTGTGGACTCGGTTTTATCATAAGACTTCTTGCTGGTGGCGCCGGTCCCCCCCGGGTTATCATTTCAACAGGCAATAGAGTGTGTGTGATTTGAGGCGCCCACAATCTCAACCCCGCCCCTTCTTTTTCATTATTCCGGATAACTTTTGGTCGCTTTCGCCTTGCCAAGCGATCCGCCGAACAGTCCGGTTTTCTTCTTCGCTGTTGCAGTCCACTGATAACTATGGGAACCGCTTGGTGGGCAGGGGCTCAGGTATGTAAAGGCACCGGGTTCGATGATATTATTGCCTGTGTACTCAATGGTTCCGCCACCATGGTTGTAATTGGGAGCATCAAGATCAGTCATTGTAAATTGAATGAATTTTGTGCCTTCCGGGACAGCTGAAAGAACAAACCTTGGATTTGGGACACTATTCGGTTGACCTGAGGTGCAGAGCGGTATATCCCCCCATTCAAAAGAAATGGCAAATTCAGCAGCAATCACAGGTGTTACGAATAAAAATATGAGAATAATTAATAAACCGCATTTTTTTACCATTTTAATTCTCCTTTCTTAGGAAGTGGGTTGTTATGGTCATTCATCAGCATCTACAAAAAAAATCCAATAGACTAGACC
>CAZENC010000345.1:0-3571 GCA_964513115.1 uncultured Desulfobacteraceae bacterium
GGATGCCGAATTCCCCAAGCTTACGAAAGGATTCAAAGTCAAATTCCCCTTTGAGATCATGCTCCTGGACCCTGGGAACAATCTCTTTTCCGGCAAAGCGGATGATCTGTTCCTTAAACATCATCTGTTCTTCAGTGAAAGAAAAATCCATGTTTTCCTCGATTTAAAGGCACTCAGCTATCAGCCCTCAGCTTTTCTTTATTCCTGGCTCCGTTCAGAAAGACCTCTAAAATACTCTTAGCGATCCGCTCTTTCTGTGAATCTCCCTTAATTTTTTGGTCCACAAGGACCATGGTCGAAAGAAACGTTTCGACAGCCCCCAAAAACATAAAGGTGAGATATCGGGCTTTGATATCTGGTCTCAGCAGTTGCTTTTCCTGGCCCTCTGCAATTACCTCTTCAGTAAGGGACATAGATTTTTTGAAATGGTCCAGACGGTAACTGGTCAGGTTTGTTGTGGACCTGGAAATCTCCGTGATAAAAATATTCACCAGCTCGGGTTCACTCTGGTAAGTGTCCAGGAAATATTCGATTATTTGCCTGAGTTTTTCTTGAACGTCGTTAACGCCGTCATTGATATCTTCCATCAGCCCGAACAGGCCGTCCCACCATCGATTGAGAATTGCGTCAAACAGGTCTTCCTTGTTTTTGAAATAATGATATACAAGGCCGTAGGAAATTGCGGCTTCCTCGGCGATGTCAGACATCCTGGCCTTATGAAAACCCTTCTGCTTAATAACCCTAAGAGCGGCATCTAAGATGACTGCCTCTTTGTCTCTTTTGACGGCGGAAGGATCTTTTTTCATAAAACGCAATAGAGCAGGAATTGATTGACTTGTCAATCAATATTTCTGCGTTGCCGGTTTCCTGCACTTTTAAAAGTCTTTTCTTTTATTTCCTGTACGTTAACAAATATGATATTGCTTTGTTATTGCACTAAAAAATGCTATGCAAAGATTTGTAATAATGCTTTTCGTACAGATCAAATAAAGCTTTTTTGGAGAGATTAATTATTTTGTGATTTTTCTTGCAATACAAAAGCCAATATGTTATGCACGCAAGTTGCAAAATGGGAATGCCGTAAGATGAAAAAAACAAGCGCTCGTATCAATGCCTTTCTTGGCAAGGATACTGATTTTGAAGGGAAACTATCCTTCAGCGGAACTGTTCGTATAGATGGGCTTTTTAAGGGAGAGATCTTTACGGAAGGCACTTTGATTGTTGGTGAGACGGCAGTCATTCAGTCTGATATCCACGCTTCCCGTATTATTATTAAAGGGGAAGTACGTGGAAACATATTTGCGTCAAACAGAATTGAAATGCTTGCTCTTGGTAAAGTTTTTGGAAATATCCAGGCCCCCGATATTACGATGGACGAGGGGGCCCTCTTTAAGGGAAATTGTCACATGGAGGATAAAGGTCTAAAGGCTGACAAGAAAGTGGCGGTTCTCCCTTGATGTTTGCTTTTTGGAATGCACAGCGAGCTCAGTCCCGTATATTGCTGCGGTGTTGTCGAGCGAATTCAACAACAAAAATTTTTGTATTTGGAAGATTTCCGGCAGCGGCTCGACCGAGCCGTTAGGCCCTGAGCTCATGGTCGAAGGGCTCGCTGAATTCTCGGTGCAGGGAGCTTTGGCACAGTGTTAATGGGGAGACTTTCTTGTGAAAGGTTTATCCCCTCATCTTTAAGTATGTTTAGTGATTAATTAAAATAAGGTTGCGTGTGCTATGCTGAAGATTGATTCTACCCTACTCATCCAGATTGCCAATTTCCTGTTACTTCTTTTTTTTCTAAATATTCTTCTTTATAGACCTATTCGCAAAATTCTGAATCTGAGGCGTGACGAAACGAACTCCCTACAGAAAACAATAGAGGATTATCATGATCGGTCCGAAAGAAACGAGAGAGGTATCAAAGAAGGTGTGGTTCAGGCCAGAAAAGAGGGCTTTGAGGAAAAAGAAAGTTTAAAGGGTCAAGCCCTTGAAGAGGAAAAGGCGATATTAAAAGAGGTAGGTTCCTCAGTGGAAGAGAAAAAAGAAAAGGCCAATAGAGAACTGGGAAGCAAAATAGCGGATGTGAGGAAAATTTTGGAAGAACAGGTTGCAGGGTTTTCTCAGGAACTGGCAGCAAAGATACTGGGGAGGAGTATTCAATGATTAGCTTAAGGGGCCTGAAAATGAGCCCTGCATTAATAGCCGTTTTTGCCTTAATAGGCCTGTTTTTGTTTTGCGGGTTAGGTTTCGCCTCAGAGGGGGCAGGTCATGGTGATGTACATGGCAATGCCAGGCTGTTGGATCTAGGTTACCGTTTCCTCAATTTTGCCTTATTGGTAATCATCCTTTTCGTTGTGATAAGAAAAACTGCGATAAAGGATTTTTTCTCAGCCAGAAGGGAAGAAATCAGAAAAAATTTTGATAGTCTGAAGGCAGAAAGGGATAGCGCTGAAGAACGTTATCAAGAGCTGGAGAAAAAGCTAAAGGAATTTGAGGGAAAAAAGAAAGAAATTATTGATCAATTCAGGGCGGAAGGATTTGAAGAAAAGGAAAGGATTATTGCTGATGCAGAAGAAAGGGCAAAGCAGATCCTGAATCAAGCCGATCTTACAATAGAGCGAGAGATCCGAGCAGCAGGAGATAGATTAAAGCAGGAAATGGTGGATGTCGCAGCCCGAAAGGCTAAAGAAATCATTGTTAAAGAGATAAAAGACAGTGATCAGGATAACCTGGTTAATGAATTTATAGAAAAGGTGGGGAAGTTAAATTGATCGGTTCGAGGATTTCCAGGAGATATGCCAAAGCCCTGCTCAGTTTAGGGCAGGAAGACGGGCAATATGCGAAGTACGGGCAGAACCTTAAGGAATTTGCAAGTTTTTGTTCGGCCAATGAGGAGTTTTTTCGGGTCATTTCAAACCGTTTGTTTTCTGTGGAGGAGCGAAAAAAGGTTCTTGAAGTTGTTTTGGATAAAAGCCTTTTTCCCGATGTGGTCAAGAATTTCTTGAGACTCCTTCTTGATAAAAACAGGATAGGGGTTGTTGATGTGATTACCGATTACTATTCGAAGCTCACGGATGAGATTTCCGGAATCACCCGTGCGAATATAATTACGGCCAAACCTTTGAAAACGGATGCTCTGGAAAGGCTGGAGAAGGCCTTGAAAGAGTTGACTTCAAAGGATGTCAATATGGAGGTCCAGGAAAATGAGTCCCTCATTGGAGGGATTATTGTCAAAATAGGGGATTTGGTATTGGATGGAAGTGTAAAGGCCCAGCTTGAAGGGCTGAAAGAATCATTAAAGAGGGGTGAATACAGCTAATGGAGATCAGAGCAGAAGAAATAAGTCGGGTAATCCGGGACCAGATTAAGGATTACGAGAAAAAGGTGGAGGTGAGCGAGACAGGGACCGTTCTGTCCGTGGGCGACGGTATTGCTCGTGTCTATGGAGTTGAGAAGGCCATGGCAATGGAGATGCTTGAATTTCCCGGCAATATCTTCGGCCTGTGCCTCAATCTGGAAGAGGACAATGTGGGTGTCGCCATCATGGGGGATGACTCCAAGATCAAGGAGGGCGATA
>CAZENC010000346.1:0-3571 GCA_964513115.1 uncultured Desulfobacteraceae bacterium
CAACCGAGGCCGATAATTTACCCAGGGAGGCCATCTTGTCCTGGTGGATAAGTTTGGCATTACTTTCCTTCAACTGCCGAGTTCGTTTCTCAACCATCTCCTCAAGACGTCGAGTGATTTGTTCCTCCTGCTTTTTTCGATCCGTAATATTCCTGCTGATCTGTAAGAGCTTTGAAATCTTACCATCCTTTTCCCAGATAGGATAGACGGTTACTTCAACGTAACGCCGCTTGCCATCGGAGGCTACCCAGGTTCGGACCTGCTGGCTGGGCCTTTTGTTCCTTATCGCCTCTTGTAAGGGACAGACAACATCCCCTCTGTCACACGGCTGTTCAGCTTTCTGGAAGATTTCATAACACTTCCTTCCAACCACCTCTTCACGGGAATAGCCGATCTTTTCTTGAAATGCCTCGTTGACTTCGAGAATTTCCCTGTCGGGGGTGATGACCAGGATGAACTCCTGGATGGCATTCAGGATGGTCTCCATTTCTTCGGTTCTCGCCCTTAACTTGCGTTCTTGCGAACTGATGGCTCTCCAGAAAAGTTCAAAAACGTGGTAGGAGAGGACACGGATATTCAACGGCCTGGTCTTTAAAATGTCCTCAAGGATATGTTGTTCTGGAATCAGAACGATAATAAGGTGAATATTATGACGGGGGTCATATAGTTCGTGATAGTCGCTGACGGTTATCAGGCCCAGTTCCCTGCCAAGGACCATACCAGGCGATTGAGAATCTGGATCGGCCACAGCAACAAAGCGGGCGTTGACAGGCTCTTTCCTGTAATCCAGAGCGGATTTCTTGATGATCTCTTTACAGAATGGAGCCCCGCCAACGATACCGATGTTGATGATTGAGGGCTCTTGATTGAGCATTGGTTAAGCTCCCTGCTTTCATTCCGTTGCCAGATTTGTACCTATAACAAGTCATTCCAGCCGTTGAAACCGCCGGAGTTTTCTAATAAATCTTTACACCTGGAGAGTCCCATGCCCTTGGGTTTGACAATGTGAGAATCCATTAACGTGAACCGGCTGAATCTATATTGTATGTAATCACTTATAAACGATAACAAAAGATTGGTCAGGTCTTTGAGTTGATATGGCATAAATTATAATTAAGAAATGGATATGTGTCAAACAATGCCGCCGTGTGTCAGGATTGGCTATTGGTCTTTTTAATGACCGTAGGAACTTCAAAGCAGCCTTGAATAGCCTCTATTGCCGAATGTATCTGGTATGCAGGCAGGACTCCCGTGATGGAATGGATGGAACAGCTCAGACCCAGAAGATCTGCCTTTACTTGATCGAGGGCCATAAGCAAATCGCTGATTATTCCGTACCGATCACCAAAATGTGGTCCGTTCATTGAAAACGAGGCCACGGGTGAATCATCCACAGTTGAGGCCTCAGGAAGCAATTTTTCAATCAAATTGATATAATCGTTTTCTTCTGATTCAGGAAGGCAAAAAAACAGATTTCCCTTGCCCTTTTCTTTTGAAGGCCTTGAGATAAGAAAAGTGAGAACGAGTCCTAACCGGGCAAAATTTTTAAAGACAGTGCCCATGGTACTCAAATTGGCGCTGTCCAGTTTTACGTGGAGAAGTTCCTGCTTATCCTGCCACTCCAGGCCGTATACCTTGGGTTTTTTCTCCTGATAGGAGGCAACTACCTCCTTATAGAGTTCTTCTTTTCCCTTCTGGGCAAGTTTCCAGTCTGCAGGAGTCCGATAGGGGCCGAACCGGAAAGGACCAAATAGGGCAGAGGTGGCTTCATTGATGACATCTTTGCTCAAAACCGCTGAAATAGCTGAAGGAGAATTGGCAAAGGCTATTGGCTGGTCCCCCAGTCTACCCAACACATCAAAGAGGGCACCTATGATCTCGGGCTTACTCCTGTGGGGAAAAACCGAGAGTATAGCGCCTTTGGTAGCGGTCGGGTTTATGTCGCCGAATTCTTTTTCAATAAGGCCCAGGGTTTTTTTCTTGACTTGGGCGTCTACTACAAGGTTCAGGCCCCAGGCCCGGTTTTGTTCCCCGCAGGTCAGGAAAGGGAGATTTAATTTTTCCGAGGCCATGAGGTTGGAGAATGCCATTGGAAACTTGTGACCTTTAGGCTGGATCACTGAAATCCAAACGACCTCGTTTAGGATCTTGAACCCCCCAAGTCTTGTAGAAGCGTTCATATCATCAAGCACTCAACTCCACAACATTACCGGATGTGTGTAAGTGGAAGATCACAATAATCCAGTAATCACTTCTAAAAGGCCGTCGGTATCAATTGGTTTGGGGATGTAGTCATCCGCCTCAGTGGACATGCCGTCCGCGTGGGTGTAGCTGGTGGTAGGAACCGCCTCTCCAACGGCGGTCAGCAATACGATGGGGATATCGGCGGTTTCTTTGTTTGCTTTTAACTCGGCGCAGAGCACGTAGCCATCCTTGCGTGGCATCATGATATCCAGGATAATCAGATCCGGTCGGCGTTCCTTGATAGACTCTTCACCTTCTATCCCATCATAGGCACGACCCACCTCAAATCCCCTGCTTTCCAACATCATGGCAACAGTTTCCACCAGATCCGGATCATCGTCGACTACCAGGATATATTTTTTTGCCATAGTAGAACCTCCTTTTGGTTTGTTTTTTGCAGAATAAAATTATTACCTGCTATATTAGATAGATTTGATCAATAATAAAAGTAATTTATCTAAAACCTCAGGGTAGAAGTGGAAGACATCGCTTATTCCTATTAAAATTTCCGTGATTCAAGGTCCCTTTTTGGATATTCTATTTAAAATGCAAAACAGCCTAAATCAGTCTCCAAGCGGGACCAAAAGGCGAATTGTAAAAACACAAAATGAAAAATTAGGAAAATAAGCCTATCAAAACAGATTGCTATTCGCAACCAAAATTAAGTGTTGTTCAGACACTTAACTAATGTCAGGCCTCGGATAAAGACCGCTCCGTTCCACGATTTCGGGGACTTTGTCTTCCCATTCAATCGCCATGATGTGAAAACCCCTCACACCTTCGACCTCTTTCAGTCTCTGAATGGATTCCACGCAGATATTGATTCCTTCTTCGGCCTGTTTTTCTTTGGATACCCCGCTCATGCGTTTTACTACATCATCCGGCACGTCCATACCCGGGACACGATTTTTCATATATTTGGCCATGCCGGCGGATTTAAAGGGAGTGACGCCGGCCAGGATATAGACTTTTTCATGGAGGCCCCTGTCACGAGCCTGTTTCATCCAGAGTTCGAATTTATCCAGGTTGTAGATACACTGGGTTTGTATAAATTCGACCCCGGCTGCAATTTTTTTTGCCAACCTCGGCACGCGGATCTCAAATGGATCGGCAAAAGGATTTGCCGCGGCCCCTACAAACATCTGCGGCGGTCGCTTGATATCATCCCCTCCCAAAAATTTACCTTCGTCTCTCATTAGCCTTACAGTCTGGATCAATTGAATGGAATCGATATCAAAGACATTCTGACCCTGGGGACAGTCACCAAAATTTTGATGGTCTCCTGAAAGACAGAGTATATTATATATATCGAAAGATGCGGCTCCCA
>CAZENC010000347.1:0-3554 GCA_964513115.1 uncultured Desulfobacteraceae bacterium
ACCCCAGGTCCTTACCGTGTTTTCTTAGGCATGGCCAAGGAAAACGTGGAGCGTGAGCGCCGGGAGAAAAAAGACAAGGAAAAGGGTGATTAAAGTGAGTGGAAAGGCTGGCACAATTATTCATCGAATGCTGCAGGAAAGCTCAGAAACGACCAAGGACGCGGCAGCAAGGGAAATACAGGTCGTAAAAGACGCCCAAGCCTTGAAAATAGCAAGCGAATGCGGCTGTACGGTTCATGACGTTTACCGTGAGGCCCTAAAAGAAGGTATTTGCCCGTACCGCTACCTGCGCAACAGGGATTGCATTTCAATGGCCGAACAGCTTGTCATGTCGGCATCCCGGGTTGCTGTAGTGGGTGCCGGAGGCCTTGGCGGACAGGTTCTCTTGCAGCTGGCAAGGGTTGGAATCGGTCAATTAGTCGTTATCGACCATGATGTTTTTGACGAAACGAACCTGAATCGCCAGGTCCTGTGCGTTGACAAGACCCTTGGCAAATCAAAGGCGGAAGAGGCGGTCCTTGCAGTAGGATCAATTAATCCAGGGGTTGAGGTAATGCCATATAAGGTTAAACTGGACTCTTCCAATGCATCTGAAATACTTGCCGGTTCAGATGTGGTTGTAGATGCACTGGACAATGTACCGGACAGGTTTGTCCTGGAAAATACGGCAAAGAAGCTTGCCATCCCCTTGGTACATGGGGCACTGGCCGGATTTGAGGGACGAGTCATGACCATTTTTCCCAATGATCCGGGCCTGAAGCAGCTTTATGGGACTAAAAGATCAGGTGGAGATAAGTCAAAAAGCCCTGAATCCATCCTCGGTGTCCCCACAGTCACGCCTTCCTTAATCGCAACCCTCCAGGCCATGGAGGTCCTTAAGATTATTTTGAATCGGGGGAAAATTTACCGGAACGTAATGGTACATGTAGACTTGGAGACCGGAGAGATCAACGAGTTTTGTTTTGATGGTAATTCGTGAAATGATCCAGCCATCTCCCCAAAAAACCCTAGGCCAGCCTTCAGCAAATTAGGGCTGAAGGCTGGCCAGACAAGAGTGTACCTGAGTGATGGTTTTACCTGGGAGGATTTAGTCCCATACCAGGGCCCATGCCTGGGCCTTTACCATGGCCAGGGCCATGCAGGCCTCCTCTTGGTCCTCGAAAACCATGACCCCTACCGTATTTCTGGAGAATAAACTGGGTGCGCTGCTCAGGGGTCAGGATGTTGTAGAAATCCAGTCGGGAATCCGTCAGTTTATCCTGAAGCTGTCCTCTTAACTCATGAATTTCCTTCTGTTTGGCCTTGATTTTGTTTGCATCAAGGTTGGTCTGCATCCATAACAATTTTAACTCGGTCCGCTTTTTAAATAACTCCATTCGAAGCGGTGCTAATTCCTTTTGATGTGCCTCGCCCAGGACGCGGATTTTTTCCTCTTGTTCTGTTGTAAGGTTCAGGTTGGAGAGAGCGGGTGCGTTCATCCCCGCCCACGGTCCCATTCCGCCTCCTTTGCCGCGATGTCCGGCCATTGCGATATTGGCCGAAGCGACAAGGAGTATCAGTGCTATGATAAGACTTATTTTTTTCATTGATATGTACCTCCTTTTTGTTTTCCTTGGTTTTTAGGTTCAAATGCTGCAGAACCCGTGCCAAAACAGGATCTATATATGCAATAGGCTGAAATTATGATATATTTAGAAAACCGCTGGCAGAGCATCCCCGTATCCTATGCATTACTAAGGCAAAATATGTCGAATGCAGAAAAGCCTGCTCGACATATTTGTCGAAATGGGATACCATTAATTAGTTGGTAATGTTCAAAAGTATTCTTATGGGAAAGGGAAGAAAAAAAACTGAATCCATGTGGTCCCGACAGGGAGGCCAGCCGTTTCTGCAGCCTCTGGCAGTAGCCCTTGTGTGTACCGTATTTGTCTCTCTCGTACTTGTCATGGGACTGGTAGACCTGCGAAACCTTGATAACACCCTTATTAATGATATGGAAAACAGGGGACTTGCCATAATAGGGAACGCTCAGCAGGTTACAGAATATCATTTCCAACGATTGGTGCAGTCACAACAGGCCAACCTCTACGCCGAGGCAGTTCCAGCCATTTCGGATGATGCCTTTTCTTTGCAAGAATCTCTGGTCATCAGACTTGTTGAGTTGGCTCGGAGGATTGTTTCTTTATGGGAAATCGGTAAATCTAACGATGCACAACTGGCCTCGTTTGCAACCAAAGAAAACCTGTGGCTGATTGCTTTTTTGGATGAGCAGGGCAATGTCATTGCAAAAAATAGGACCGTGCCCGAAGAAGTCGTGCAGTTTGCTGCCCCTGTAATAAAGGGACGCGAGGAGATACAGATTAATATCTTTGATCAATTTGTAACCGGAAAGGGGTTAGGCCTTATTGCGCTCCCGTTGAAATCCCGGAAAGGTGCCATTATCATGGCCATGGATGACGACGAATTTCGTTACTGGAGCTTAAAGATTTCTGTCCAGAGGGCCATTGAGGAGGTAGGACAGGGGCCCGGAATCTCCCACTTCACGGTGACAGACCAATCCGGCAGGACTATGGGGCATTCCGATACAGTGGTCGAAGACCGTGAAGAAACCATTCCAATTGAAAGAAAGATTGAAGATGCGGCTGGGGTGGTAAGCAGGAAAACCATTATCGGCGGAGAGCATGTGCTGGAAATTGAAGTGCCGGTTGCTTTTACCGCAGGTTTTTCAGGCATGGCTCGCTTGGGACTTTCAAGAGAAAGGGTTGATCAGCTTCTCAAAAAAGAGCAGGCCCGAGTGTTTATTTACATGGCCTTTCTCGTAATTATTGCCTTCCTGGCTATGTGGCTTCTTTACAAAAACCAGAACAGGCACCTGGCCAGGATGCGGGAAATTGAAAGGCAGCTACACCAGGCTGAAAAGCTATCGGCCCTTGGCCGGCTTGCTGCAGGTGTTGCCCATGAAATTCGAAACCCACTTAATGCCATAAGTATGGCGAGTCAAAGGCTTCAGAGGGACAACCTCAGTCAGCTCAGTGAGGTGATAAGGGATGAGATCAGGCGGCTTAATCAAATTATTGAAGACTTTCTAGCATTTTCAAAAAACCGCGATCTGGAATTTCGACACCGTGATCTAAATGAACTCGTCCGACAGATTATTCTTTTGATCAGCGAAGAAGCAGAATCCAAAGGAGTGAAGATCGTTACTCACTTAGGCAATTCTGCTTTTATGGTATCCATGGATTTTGACAGGCTGAAGCAGGCCCTTTTCAACGTCATCAAAAACGCAATGGAATCAATCTCCGATGAAGGACTCGTAACAGTTTCCGTGGAGACAGGAGGGAAACGATGGGTAAACGTCAGGGTTTCAGACACAGGTAACGGGTTAAATCCAGACGAAACAGCACGGATTTTCGATCCTGATTATACTACAAAGGAAAAGGGATTAGGATTGGGGCTTCCCCTGGCCCATGAAATTATCCGGGGCCACGGTGGGGAGATCCAAGTGCGAAGCCAAAAGGGTTCGGGAACTACGTTTGAAATACTATTACCAAAAA
>CAZENC010000348.1:0-3554 GCA_964513115.1 uncultured Desulfobacteraceae bacterium
TGTATGGAAATTTATCCTGTCATAATGGCCGGAGGGGCTGGGACCAGATTCTGGCCTGCAAGCAGATCTAATCTTCCCAAGCAGTTCTTGAACGTTATCGGCGCAAAGACAATGATTGAACAGACCATCCAGAGGGTAAGCCCGATCAGCGAGGAGGAAAATGTTATCATTGTCGGCAACGAGGCACACCATGGGCTTCTCAAAAAAATCTCAGGCAAAAAGCGGTTTATAATCTTGGAAGAACCTTTTGGTCGCAACACGGCTCCCTGCATTGGTTTGGCCGCCGTTTACCTGAGAAAACATGGAGTGGTTGACGAACCAATGGCCGTTCTGCCGGCTGACCACTTCATCACCGATGAGAAGCGATTTCTCAGCATTCTTTCGGTTGGCGGCAGTCTGGCCCGGGAGGGATCAATTGTCACCATAGGTATAGTACCGACACGGCCGGAAACCGGATATGGGTATCTTCGAAAAGGCGCGGCTAAGGATGAAATTGAAGGTGTTGAAGTCTACAAGCTCGAACGTTTCGTGGAAAAGCCCGGCAATGAAGACGCGCTGCGATACGTAAAAAGCAGGAACTATTTCTGGAACAGCGGGATATTTATCTTTACGCCTGAGACAATCCTCAAGGAAATGCAACTTCATCTTCCCGGGGTATATGAAGGGCTTTTAAAAATAGAACAGGGTATGGGTGAAAAGAATTACCGGGATGTGCTTAGATCCGCTTATCGTCAGTTTCCTTCCGTTTCAATTGATTACGGTGTAATGGAAAAAACAGACCATCCCGTGTTTGCAATTCCCGGTGATTTCGGATGGAGCGATGTTGGAAGCTGGGAATCCCTTTACGGATTGCGGAAAAAAGAATCGGATTATAATGAAAACCTGGTTCATGGAAAAGGCATGCTTTTTGACGCCGGTTCTTGTTTTGTGTTCAACAAGACCGAACAAATTGTAGTGGGACTGGGGCTTGAGGATCTCGTGATTGTCAATACGGACGATGTAATTTTAGTGGCTGACATGAAAAGATCCCAGGACATTAAGAAAATTATTGAAGAATTAAGGCAAAAAGGCCTAAACTCAATTCTTTAAATAATGTGGATCATCTCCAAATCCTCGATCCCTTGACTCCTTGAATCCTGAACCTCAGTAGTTGCAAATAATGAAAGGAGATTGTTCATGGCCAATCCATATATGTTCCGCGAATACGATATCCGGGGAGTTGCTGATGAAGATTTTTCTGATGATGTTGTCTATCTCCTGGGGAAAACCCTGGGGACCTATTTTATTCGAAATAATGTGAAGAAGATTACCCTTGGAAGAGATTGCCGTTTGAGTTCTCCCCGGATTCACAAAGGTCTTTCACGAGGGGTTCTGGATACCGGATGCAATATCGTAGATCTTGGAATCATTCCAAGCCCTCTTCTTTATTTCTCCCTGTTTCAGCTTGATATGAATGGCGGCCTTATGATTACGGGAAGCCACAACCCCCCGGATAATAACGGGCTGAAGGTATGCCTGGGTAAAGGCACGATCTATGGAGATGAAATTCAAAATATCAGAAGAATGCTCGAAAAGGGGGAATTCGAAAAAGGGAGAGGGGAATTGGAACAAGACAGCATAATTGAGTCCTACCTGGAGAAAAGTGCCGCCTTTCTCAGGATGGGCAACCGCAAATGCAATGTAATAGTTGATTCGGGGAACGGGACAGGCGGCGTTGTTGCCGGCCCGCTTTACCGCAAACTGGGGGTGGAGGTAACCGGGCTCTTCAGTGAAATGGACGGCAGTTTCCCAAACCATCATCCCGATCCCACGGTGCCGGCAAATCTTGAGGCATTGATTTCAAAGGTAAGGGAGCAAAGGGCTGACCTGGGAATAGCGTTTGACGGGGATTCGGATAGGATAGGAGTTGTGGATGAAAACGGCAAAATAATCTGGGGCGACCAGTTGATGATTTTGTTTTCCAGGGCCATTCTTGAGGAAAAGAAGGGCGCAACCTTTATTGCGGAGGTAAAGTGTTCCCAAACCCTGTTTGACGATATTGAGAAGCATGGCGGAACTGCGATTATGTGGAAGGTAGGCCATTCCCTGATTAAGGCCAAGCTCAAGGAAGAAAATGCCGAACTGGCGGGAGAAATGAGCGGCCACATTTTCTTTGCCGATCGTTATTACGGATATGACGACGCCATTTACGCCGGAGCGCGGCTTCTTGAAATTCTCTCTAACACGGAAAGCAAATTATCATCGCTGCTTTCAGATGTTCCTGCCGTTGTGGCAACACCGGAGATAAGAACAGCATGCAGTGATGAAATCAAATTTTCGGTTGTTCAAAAATTAGTAGGAGAATTCAAGAAAGAATACAAGGTTATTGACGTAGACGGTGCAAGGATCCTGTTTGATGGAGGATGGGGCCTTGTCCGGGCGTCGAATACTCAGCCGGTTCTTGTTCTGCGCTTTGAGGCTCTGGACGAAAAAACATTAAAAGAGATCAGAAAAATTGTTGAGGACCGTGTAGCTTTAATTGTGAAACAGGCAGGAGGTAGAAGGTAGAAGGCTGTTAGATCACTACAGTCTTCGGTCTTCAACCTAAACAGCTTGGTATTTACAAACGCTGAAGTGTTAATGAAAGGTAAAGATGCAGTTAGGTATCAGCCCTCTGAAAAATCCTGTTCAGGAATACGCCTGGGGATCTAAAACCGCCATACAGTCTCTCCTCGGAAAATCAGAGTCCACAGGCAACCGCATGGCGGAACTCTGGATGGGGGCCCATCAAAAAGCGCCTTCAAAGGTCTTGATAGACGGTGAATGGAAACCGCTCAACAAGGTAATAGAAACCAGCCCTGAATCAATCCTTGGCAGGCGTGTTGCCAAAGCCTTTTCAGGCAAGCTGCCCTTCTTATTCAAGGTCGTTGCCGCTGCCGAACCGTTATCCATCCAGGCACATCCCAATCTTGAGCAGGCAAGGGAAGGATACTCAAGAGAAAACCTACTCAGAATACCACTCGACTCGCCGGACCGCAACTACAAGGATGCTAATCACAAACCGGAGATCCTTTGCGCCCTCGGCCCATTCCAGGGACTTATGGGATTCCGAAAGACAACAGAGATCCTTGAGTTATTTGATGAAGTCTTCTCTCCAAGCCTCTTTAATGAACTTGAGTTTTTAAGACAAAGTCCCAACTCCAAGGGTTTAAGGCGCTTTTTTGCATCACTTCTTTCAATGGATAAGAAGCGGCAGCGGCTGGTCGTAAGCGAGGCAGTCGGTATTGCAGAGAAGAGAGCACAACAGGAGCCAATGTTTCACTGGATGGTCAAGCTCAATGGAGCTTACCCCGGAGATGTGGGTGTTTTTTCGCCCATTATTCTAAACCTGGTGGAATTAGATCCGGGGGAGGCAATCTATGTTCCCGCCAGGGAACTTCACGCGTATTTGGGCGGTATGGGTATTGAGCTTATGGCCAATTCGGATAATGTACTGAGAGGCGGCCTGACACTCAAACACGTGGACGTTCCCGAACTGCTAAAGATCGTGAGTTTTGAAAGCAGGTCTGTTGAAA
>CAZENC010000349.1:0-3554 GCA_964513115.1 uncultured Desulfobacteraceae bacterium
CACTGGAATGCTTGGCCCTTAAATCCAGATAGAATCAGCATCAGGCCACCCCTTTGGGGTGGTTTGCTGGGGAATAAAGCCCCACTCTTAGGGTGGGGTTATGTTGGTTGGCTATGCCAGTCAAAAACGGCTTAGCATGTCACTCTTCTCCAGGCCGCATCTACTCCTACGCTGTCCATCCTCCGTAGCAGGCTACTGCGAAGGACGGACAAGCGGCCCTCCCTGCTGCTTGCCCGCCGTCTTTCTGGCAGGTCTGCTTGAACCGAAGGATGTGGATTCCATTGGCCCGTTGCAGTGCAGACCACGACTCGGGCCGCGGCACGGGGCAGAGGGGTTTTATCCGAAAGATGCGTCCTTTCGAAGAGCCCCATACCTTCTCCTCCCATAAGCATGCAGCAGTGGAATACACCGATGGAGTGGTGTAAACACAAAGCCCCGCCTTTTTGGGTGGGAATTACCTGCTGTCTTCGTCAAGGTCTTATCTATTCATTGCGTCAAATTGTAATGACAGTGGCATGATGTATTATTAATGATTTACCACAATTATAATATGTGGTAAACACGTGTTAAAAATATTTAAATGGATCTCGGACTTGGCGGAATTGTAACAAGCTGTCGGATGTCGCGTTGCGGCACTGTAACCGAAACTATCTTGCTAAGTTAGCTGAAAGTCCGTCAATCCCGCACAGCGGGAGGGTGAGGGTGGGGCCAAGTAAAAAGGAGCAAGGCGACCTTTTAAGAGGTTAGCGGATTTGGTATATGGACAAGATAGTCATTGAAGGCGGTAAATTATTAAAAGGCACGGTAAAGGTAAGCGGGTCAAAGAACGCAGCGCTTCCTGTCCTTGCCGCATGTATCTTGACAGGGGGCTGGCATAGCCTTCGTAATATCCCACACCTCAGAGACATTAAGACCATTAAGGGCATCATGTCAAAATTGGGGGTGGCATTCAGGGACGGAGAAGGGGGCCTCGAGGTAAATTCAGACAACCTGACGGGCTTTGAAGCCCCTTACGATCTGGTAAAGACCATGAGGGCGTCGGTTCTTCTTTTGGGGCCGCTTTTGGCCCGTTATGGCAAGGCGAGGATATCTTTGCCCGGCGGTTGCGCAATAGGTGCGCGCCCCATTAATATGCATTTGAAGGCCCTGGTTGCCATGGGAGTTGACATGTATTTGGACCGGGGCTATGTCAACGCCAAGGTTGATCGTTTAAAAGGGGCCGATATTTTTTTTGATATTCCTACGGTTACAGGTACCGAAAATATCATGATGGCTGCCGTGACGGCCAATGGCCGAACGGTTTTGGACAACGCTGCCAAGGAGCCCGAAATCAAGGATCTTGCACGAATGCTAAGAGGAATGGGCGCGGATATTGAAGGGGACGGGACCGATACAATTACCATTAGGGGCGTTAGAGAGCTGAAACCCGCACTACACACAATCATTCCCGACAGGATTGAGGCCGGTACTTTCCTGATCGCAGGGGCCATGACCGGTGGTGAAATTAAGGTAGAAGGATGTATGCCCTCACACCTGGGAGCACTTACGGAAAAACTGGCGTCCACAGGAGCAGGGATAGAGGCTGCCTCTGACAGTGTTGCCGTCAAGGGATCTGATAACATTAAAAGCGTGGACATAAGAACCATGCCTTTTCCAGGTTTTCCAACGGATCTTCAAGCCCAGTTTATGGCGTTTATGTGCATAGCAAGGGGACGGAGCATAATCCGGGAATCTATTTTCGAGAACAGGTTCATTCATGTGAGTGAACTTAAAAGGATGGGCGCGGATATAGAAATCAACGGAAATCAAGCTCTTGTGAACGGTAAAGATCGCCTCCTTGCAGCGCCTGTGATGGCCACCGATCTTAGGGCCAGTGCCTCCTTAATTTTGGCCGGGTTGGTAGCGGAGGGCGGCAGAACAGAAGTACAACGGATCTATCATTTGGACAGGGGTTATGAGGATCTGGAAAGCAAATTCAGACAACTGGGAGCAGCCATATGGCGGGAAAAAGGGTAGAGTGTTTCATCGCCCCCTCATACCGGTGTTTTTGTGTTTCACAGGGGGCATATTATTCGGCCATTTAGTTCTCTCCTCATTTCATGGGTTGCTGCTGCCTATATTTCTGTCAATAATAGTCCTCATTTTTACAACACTCTTACTCACGTCCAGATTAAGTCTTTTATGCCTGCTTGCCACATTTTTTTTTGTCGGTATTTTCCTGGATTTGCAGAAGCAAAAACCTTCCCAGTTGTTGCCCATAGCAAAACAGCGCAAGAAAGTTACGATTGAGGGAACGGTCCTTGAGCCTCCGAGGGGCATAAAGGAGACGGCAAGGATCAAGGTAAGGGCGCACAGACTGTTTTTTGAAGACAAGAAAACATGGGTCAACGAAAATCTGCTTGTGAGCGTATATTGCCACTCTCCCCATCTTGAGCCCGGAGAAAGGATACGGTTCCCCGCCAGGTTGAGGTCCTTTAAAAATTTCAATAATCCAGGCCGGTATGACTATGAATCGGCCATGAAAATCCGGGGATATTCCTGCGCCGCTTCCGTTTCAGACGGAAGGCATATTGTGCCAATGGGACACGGTCACCTGCCTTTACCCCGTAGACTGGTTGAAACGGTTCAACGACCTGTGAGGGAGTTTTTCAGGGAAGGACTGGACAACGGGGCCTGTGCCCTTTTCAGGGCCCTGATCCTGGGAGAGCGCCAGGGCATCAGTCCGGAGTTAAGAGAACCGTTTAACCGGACCGGGCTGGGGCATGTGCTTGCGGTTTCGGGCCTTCATATAGGACTTGTGGCCTGGGTCTCATTTTTTCTCTTCAAGGGGCTGTTGTCACTGTCCTACAGGATTGCTCTCAGCACAGATATCCGAAAACTTGCCGCCCTTTTGACATCCATCCCAGTTATAGGCTACACCTGCCTTGCAGGATTCCAGGTTTCCAGCCAGCGGGCGATGATCATGGTCCTGGCGTTTCTATGGTCTTTGATACTTGGGAGGGAAAAGGAGGTCTGGTCAACTCTTGCGTTGGCCGGGCTGGTGATCCTCGCGATAGAACCCCAGGCCGTCTTCAGCATCTCTTTTCAGCTCTCTTTTATTGCGGTAATCGGTATCCTATGGTTAACCCCAGCCATCTTGAACAAAATTCCCTTTCCCGTGGAAAAGGGCCGGGGTAAAATGACAATTCTTGACCGCTTGTTTGCTTATTCAGTCGGGCTCATTTGTGTAAGCCTTTCCGCCGTGGTTTTTCTTCTTCCCGTTACCACTTACTATTTTCACCGTATTTCCCTTGTTTCCATCCCGGCCAACGTAACGGCTGTACCCATAATGGGTCTTTGGATAATACCCCTTGGCTTGCTTTCCGCAGTGAGCATTCCTTTTCTCCCGCAAGTGTCGACCTTCCTAATGGAGCTTGCGGCATGGGGATTACACGTGATGATGGAAATTGTGCGTTTCTGGTCTAATTTAAAATGGTCCTTTTTCTGGGTGGTTACGCCGAATCTTTTTGAGATATTCATGTTTTATTCGCTTCTTTTTTTCGTGTTCTTTTACA
>CAZENC010000350.1:0-3508 GCA_964513115.1 uncultured Desulfobacteraceae bacterium
TAGGCACTCACTTAGATGCGCCGTCCCATTTTATTGAGGGCGGTATAACCGTACATCAGATTCCCCTCGAAACTCTGATTGGCAAGGCTGTTATCTTGGACTTTACAGACAGGGGAAAAAACGGCCTGATAACCAGAGATAATCTCCAGAGGCATCAGCGACGTTTAGACCGCGGTGCGCGAGTGCTCATAAAGACTGGCTGGGACAAGAATTTCAGGCCGGTTTCTTTTTATGAAGATTTCCCTTGTCTTACATTAGAGGCAGCTGAATACCTTGCCTTCATGAAGATCAGGTTGCTCGGCATGGACACGCCTTCACCCGGCCCTGTTGAAGATCCGGGCCAGGCTATTCATAAGACACTCCTAGGCGCAGGGATAGTGATCGTGGAAGCGGTAAAAGGACTGACTTTGATAAATCAGGATGAATGCGAACTAATTGTCCTCCCGCCTATGTTCAAAGACTTCAGCGGAGCGCCTTGCCGCGTACTGGCAATTGTTGAAAATTGATGGACTATCTTGATCTCCGCCGGTAGTGCGGCCGCGAAAAGTTGGTCATTGCAATCAATAAAAGGAAGGAGTGTAAATAGTAAGTGAAAAAATTTTTTATCCTAATTCTGTTCTGGAGCCTCTGGTTTCTCAACTTTTCCTGCCGAACGATTATTTCGCCTCTTCTCCCCGTTATAGAAGACGAGTTCACCATCAGCCATGCACTGGCAGGCGGTCTCTTCTTTTTTCTGTCAATAGGCTATGCAACCGCCGTGCTCTTATCAGGCCTGCTGTCTGTACGCATTGGTCACAAACGGACCATTGGGCTGAGTTTTGCGATTGTGATTACGATCCTTTACAGCCTGAAATATGCCTCAACCTATTATTACATTGCAGCCGGCTCACTTTTTATCGGCTTGGGTTCCGGCCTGTATCTGCCAAGTGCCATAGCCATGTTAACTGCATTTTACAGGCGCCGAAATTGGGGAAAGGCGATTGCCCTCCATGATACCGGGGCTTCTTTCAGCATACTGTTTATCCCGCTCCTGACGGTCCTTGGTCTCAGATTCATCCACTGGAAGAACCTGTTTGTCATACTGTGCGCGGCCTGCCTGATCATGATAATATTTTTTTGGCTGTTTATTCCGAATATTAGTCCGCAAAATGATGAAAAAGTCCGTTTTTCCAGCATACTCGGTCGAATGGATTTCTGGGTTATGGCTGTTCTGTGGGTTTTTGCAACGGCGGCAAATCTCGGCGTCTACAACGTGGTCCCCCTTTTCCTGGTAAAAGAAAGGGGGATACCCATGGAAACGGCGAATGCCATTTTCGGATTTTCAAGGGTAGGGGGGTTTTTTGTGGCAATCGCGGCCGGTATGCTCGCAGATCGATACGGGGTGAAGAAAATTCTTTACATTGCGTTTCTGGCTACAGGGCTGTCAACAATGGGTATGGCAACGGCAACCTCCTTCTACTTTCTCGTCATTATGCTTGTTATCCAGGCAACTGTTTGTACCGCCTTTTTCCCGGTCGGTCTCGTTGCCATATCAATGCTCAGCAGCTTTAATGAGCGAAGCCTTTTTACAGGGGCAAGCATCGCAGCCGGTATTGTAGGAGGACTTGGTTTGACTCCGCTATTCCTTGGCGCTGTAGCGGATGTCTGGAGCTTTCAGGTTGGTATTTTTTTCCTCGGAGTGCTTACCACCATGTCCTGCTTGCTTTTGAGGGGCCTTAAGGAAATCTAAATTCTTAACTTCCACCCTCTTTTACTGTGGGGTTATCCTGTCATATATTAAGGAGAAGGTTTTGGAGCAGATTTTTTCTGATGTAATGGTTGTGGGAAGCGGCGCCGCAGGCCTCAGGGCGGCTATTTCTGCGAGGGAAAAAAATTCAGAGGTGCGCGTCATTTCGAAGGGAAAGCCGGGTAAGGGGACCTGCACTTTCAGAAGCGGCGGTGTGTTTGCCGGCACTCCTGCTGGAACACCGACTGATAATCACCTGAGGCGAACTCTAAAGGCCGGTCGAGGGATTAATCAAAGGGAGCTTGTTGAGATTCTTGTTGAAGAAGGCCCCATGAGGATAAGGGAACTTATGGAATGGGGCATTAATGCAGAGTTATATAATGGTTATCTGTTCTCCCATGGCCGTCCCCCTGTTTGGGGGGAGGAGATTGTGAGATGTCTTCTGAAAAAAGGTGAATCATCAGGAATCAAGATTTTTGGCGGGTTGTCGGTCACTAACTTAAAGGTGGAGCAGGGGGTTGTTGGTGCGTTAGTTCATTCTGCAGATTCGGGTAAATGGTTTGCAATTAGGGCCAATGCAGTAATCCTTGCAACGGGTGGGGCCGGAGGTCTTTACCTCCGTCATGACAATCCCCAGCGAATATTGGGCGAGGGCTATTCTCTGGCACTGGATGCCGGTGCACTGTTGCAAGATATGGAATTCGTTCAATTCTATCCGCTGTGTCTGGCTGAGCCAGGACATCCTCCATTCTTGGTTCCGCCACGTCTGGTCGATTCGGGGACCCTTTTAAATAGCAGTGGAGAGGAAATCCTCGAAAAATATGGAATCCAAGAGCGGCCAGCCGGGGAGAGGGCACGGGATAGACTCTCGCAGGCCCTGTTTAATGAAATTTATATAAATGGCAAAGAAGTCCGGCTGGACCTTCGGGCTATTTCAGAAAAAGTATGGTGCGCTGATCCGTTTTTCGCCTCCACATTGGATATACTCGGGAAACGCTATGGGGCTTTGCAGCGGCTTGGGCCAAGGACAGCGCAGGAGGCAAAAACAAAATTCTTCTAAAGGAATTAGATTCATCAAGTTCAGAATTCAAAACGAACAAGGCCAGATTAAATCTGACACAACTCAGAAAAAGATTACGTAAGATCCTTTGGGAAGAGGGCGGTATACGCCGGAACAAAAAAGGACTTACTCGGGCCTTGGATGAAGTGAAAGCTATCCAAAATGAGTCCCTTGGATTATCCCTTGGAGATAACCCGTTACATGTGCAAAGAATACTGGAACTACGATCCGGTTCGCGGACCGCGACCATAATCCTTAAAGGGGCCTTGAAGCGAGAGGAAAGCAGGGGAGCCCATTTTCGGGAGGATTTTCCGAACCAGGACGATGAACGCTGGCTGGGGCATCTCCAGGTTCATCTCACCCCGGAGGGGCAGCAGGTTTGGGATTTCGTAAAAAGGTCAGATCATTGGTAATCCCCAGATACGGAGGTGATTCCTTCCGGGGGATAACCTTTCAAAGGAATATCTGACAGCGATTTTAAAGGAAAGGGCATTATGGGAACGATTCTGCCTGTCATTATGGCAGAGACAATCCCTTCTGCCCATCCTGTTTTAGGTCTAAAAATGATAACCTCGTAAAAAGTCGTTTTGTGCCTTTTTACTCGGCGGAGGAGGGCTACCCCTCCCCCGCCATTTGAAGTAAATTCAAATGGTTCCACCCTCACCCTAGGCCGGGGCTTATCCGCCCTCGGCCTGTTGATGGACTTTTTACGAGTCCATCAA
>CAZENC010000351.1:0-3503 GCA_964513115.1 uncultured Desulfobacteraceae bacterium
TATTCGGGGCGGGCCTGGGAAACAGCAAACAGAAACTGTTTTATCTGCCCGAGCCCCATACCGACTTTGTTCTTTCCATCGCCGCGGAAGAACTAGGGTTTGTGGGGGTCAGTTGCATTGTTGCCCTATTTGGAATTTTGATTGTTCGGGGCGTTAAGGTCGCCCTTGATGCAAGAGATCTATACAGCAGTTATTTGGCTCTCGGATTAATTTGTCTGATCGGGCTTCAGGTTGTGGTCAATATGGGTGTGGTTATGGGATTGCTACCGACCAAGGGATTGACGCTGCCTTTCATTAGCTATGGTGGGTCCTCTTTGGTCCTTAATCTTTTTGCCATTGGTATTCTGTTGAATATTTCTTCCAGGACCTGACGGAAAGGGAAAGGGCCAGCGGGAAATTCAGAATGTGCATCCCGCAAAAACGGAGGATCTGTAGGAATGCGGAATAAGAAATGGAAAAGCATACGCCAATTGCTCATTCAAAAATCGACAACTCGAAACCCGCATTCTTAATAGCAGGGGGTGGGACGGGAGGCCACCTTTTTCCGGGTATTGCAATTGCGAGGGAACTGGAAAAGAGGTTCGAAAAAACGGAGATAATTTTCGTAGTGGGGCGCAGAAAGATGGAGGAAGAAATACTGTCCCGCTATGGATACCGGGCCAGATATATTGATGTGGAAGGAATAAAGGGGCGGGGATTGAAAAGGGGGACTGCCGTACTGGCCAAATTACCGAAGAGTGTGATGCAGTCGATTTCTATTATCAGGGAGTTTTCCCCCCTTTTGGTTCTCGGAATGGGAAGCTATTCTGCCGGTCCGGTGTGTCTGGCAGCCAGGTTCATGAGGGTACCCACGGCTATTCATGAACAAAACTCCTATCCGGGTCTTACGAACCGCCTGCTGGTCAAGTTTGTTGACCGGGTTTTTATCTCTTTTGAGGAGAGTAGGGCGCACCTTAAGAGTCGTTCACTGTATTTAACAGGCAGTCCGGTGCGTGAGGAACTCATCTCCGATCATAATACTGGCAGAGCTGAGAGTAAGAAGTTTACGATCCTGGTTGTAGGCGGGAGTCAGGGGGCTCGGGCCATCAACAGAGCCTTTACAGAGGCCCTATTAGATATGAAGTGCAGGGAAAGACATCCGGAAGTGATCCATCAAACCGGGAAGGTGGATTACGACCAGGTAGTTGTGGATTATCAAAAAAAGGACCTCAAGGGGGAGATTGTACCGTTTATTCAAGATATGGCCGAGGCCTATAAACGTGCCGACCTGGTAGTGAGCCGGGCCGGTGCGCTAACGATCTTTGAATTAGCGGCAATGAGCAAGCCTTCGATCCTGATTCCCTATCCCTATGCTGCAAACCAACACCAGGAAATCAACGCAAGAAGCCTGGTTAGGGCGGGGGCTGCGGAAATGATTCATCAAAGGGACCTGAACGGGGAAGTTCTTTCGCGGGTATTGATAAAATATATGGATGATAGCTTCGCCCTGGGAGAAATGGGCAGGCAGTCAAGTAAGATGGGAAGGCCTGACGCTGCAAAGGTCATTGTGGATAGATTGCTGGAAATAATAAATTAATGAAACAATTCGGGAAAACAAAACATATTCATTTTGTTGGTATCGGGGGCATTGGCATGAGTGGTATTGCCGAACTCCTGATCAACCTGGGCTACAAGGTCAGCGGTTCAGACTTGAAAGATACGCGTGTCACGAGACGGCTTGGTCAACTGGGAGGAAAAATTTTTAATGGCCATAAAATCGAGCATATCGAAGGAGCCGATGTTGTGGTCTACTCCTCGGCCGTGAGGCCTGATAATCCCGAGATCCTAGGGTCAAAAGACCGCTATATCCCGGTTATAACAAGGGCGGAAATGCTGGCGGAATTGATGCGCCTCAAATACGGCGTGGCTGTTGCAGGTGCCCATGGAAAGACTACCACAACATCCATGGTAGCTTCCATACTGACGTGCGGAGAGCTTGATCCTACGGTAGTCATTGGGGGAAGACTCGACATCTGGGGCGGATCCAATGCCAAACTGGGTCAGGGCGATATTCTGGTGGCTGAAGCGGATGAAAGCGATGGGTCCTTTCTCGTGCTGTCTCCCACAATAGCCGTGGTGACCAACATAGATCAGGAACACATGGATTACTACGGAAATATGGATAATATTCGGAGGACCTTTGTTGATTTTGTCAACAGGGTTCCCTTTTATGGCACCGCCATACTCTGCCTGGATGACGAGGAGATCCAGGGAATTATTCCCCGCCTAAACAAAAGGTATTTGACATACGGAATGAATTCGCAGGCAGACCTGAGGGGGCGAGATCTGGAGAAGGGAAAGTCGGGATTTGACTTGGAGGTCGTATTTCAGAATCGTTCACTGGGAAGAATTACTATTGGAATGCCCGGTGAACACAATGTTGCAAATGCCTTGGCGGCTATGGCTGTCGGCCTTGAACTGGATCTGGATATCAAGGTGATCCGGGAGGGACTAAGGACTCTGGGTGGTATAGCGAGACGATTCCAGACAAAAGGGGAAGAGTCTGACGTTATGGTCGTTGATGATTACGGACACCATCCAACAGAGATCACGGCCACACTCAGGACAGCGAAGGAGTGCTGGCCTGAACGGCGATTGATTGTGGCCTTTCAGCCACACCGGTACACCCGAACCGAATCCCTTTTTGATCGTTTTGTTATTAGTTTTAACGAGGCGGATATTCTTGTTGTGACCTCCATTTTTTCGGCAGGAGAGAGTGCTATTGAAGGAATTAGTGCGGAATGGCTTTCTCAGGGGATTAAGGAACATGGGCACAAGGAGGTGTTTTTCTGCCCTCGGCTGGAAGACATGCTTTCAACTCTTTTGTCGGTTGTTAGACCGGGAGATCTGGTCATAACCCTTGGAGCGGGGAATATATACGAAGTGGGTGAGCGGCTTTTGAAGGAGCTTGGTGTAACGAAAAAATAGAGAGCTTTGCTCTATGTACGGTCATGGACACAAGACAGAAAGAGGAATTGATAAGACTGGCAGGGAAAAATATTCGGTTTCATTGTCCCATGGCCGAGTATACGACCTTTAATGTGGGGGGTGCAGCAGAAGCGCTCTGCGAGGCGTACGATATGGAAGGCCTCAAAAGAGTATTGGCGTATCTTGGCAGGGAGCGCATTCCATATATGGCGTTGGGTCGGGGCAGCAACATACTTGTAAAGGATGATGGTCTTGAAGGAATCGTCATTTTGCTTTGCGGGTCTTTATCCCGTATCGAAGAAAAAAGAACGGATGACATGTCCGTTCTTACGGGCGCGGGGCTGAGTCTTGCCGATCTTCTGAGTTACTGTCGCAGTTCAGGATTGGGAGGGCTGGAATTTCTCTCAGGGATTCCCGGGACGGTTGGCGGGGCTGTTGCCATGAATGCCGGGGCCTTTGGAGAAGAGATAGCCGCAAGAGTTAAAGAGATCCATATGGTCGATAAGCGAGGGGATTTGGTTGTAAAGGCTCGGTCG